>CAYNYN010000096.1:0-11112 GCA_964401445.1 uncultured Saprospiraceae bacterium
CTCAACTGATCTCCACTTGCACATACGGACATACATCGCTAAATTTGTGATACTCAGTCTCAAGACCTTTCACCAAAGTTGCCCGCCTGCCTTTCCGAAGAGATTGGAGGTACGCTCCGAGCCAGCATCTCCCGGCGGTGCTTCAACGGAATCGTGAGCGAAGAACAGAAATGAGGCGCCGACGTCCGGTGCAATCGACCATAAATCCTTCCTGCCCCTGCCTGACGCAATTACCTGCCTCGCCCTTGGCCTTGTCGAGCAGCAGTATCCGAATCCACATGCGGGCATGCAGGCTGGCATTGGCATGAAAGGGCACATTATTGCATTGGCCTTTTGGCGCTTTGGGCAAAAAGCATTGCTGACCAAAATAGCCGGTTATGGAAAAGAAAGCCCCCACCTGGCTCACTGCCCGTTTCACTTTTCTGGTGGCATGTTTGCTGATTCGCTCTGCCAACGCCCTGGCCCAGCCGAGCTTGCTTGCTGACATTGCACCGGGACCACTCTCCTCCATTCCCTCGCAATTCACCCACCTGGCCGACGGTACGACCGTTTTCGCAGCCACCGACGGTTCGCTCGGACGCGAGCTCTGGGTACGTACGCTCGATGACGACGTGTTTCTGTTGGAAGACATCAATCCGGGGCCTGGCGACGGTTTGCCCTTCGACCTTTGGATGCCAATGGCCTCCCTGGGCGACCGGATCGTATTCCTTGCCGACGACGGCGTCCATGGCGCGGAGCCTTGGGTGACCGACGGCACGCCCCAAGGCACCCAACTGCTCATGGACATTGCACCGGGCTCCAACTCATCCTATGTCTCGGAGTTGACTACCTGGGGAAACTACGTGGTTTTCAGTGCCGACGACGGCATCCACGGCAACGAGCTGTGGATGACCGATGGCACGCCGGCAGGCACGATGATGGTAGCTGACCTGAATGCCGGCAGCAACTCCTCTTTTCCGGGTGAATTCACTCCGCTGGGGGGCTCGCTCTTCTTTCGCGCCGACGACGGCATCGTAGGTGACGAACTATGGAAACTGCCCGAACCTTTCTCCCCGCCCATGCTCGTGGAAGACATCAATCCCGGCCCCGATGGCTCCTCTCCTTCCTTGTTCAGTGAGCACCAGGGCATGCTCTTCTTCTCGGCTTTCCATCCCATGTACGGGTACGAGCCCTGGTTTACCGACGGCACCATGGCCGGCACCGGCGTGCTGAGCGACATCTGTCCGGGTTCGTGCAGCAGTTTTCCGCACAGTTTCACCTCGAGCGGATCTTACCTGATCTTCGGCGCCAACGACGGCATCTTTGGCGATGAACTGTGGCGCACCGACGGCACCCCCAATGGCACCATAATGGTACTGGACATCATGAGCGGGTCGGCTTCGTCCTTCCTGGGCGAGCTGACGCCCTTCAACGACATCGTCCTGTTTACCGCTGACGACGGCATCTTTGGCAATGAACTGTGGCGCACCGACGGCACCCCCAATGGCACCATGATGGTATTGGACATCAATCCCGGTCCCGACTGGTCGTGGCCCTACCAACTGACGAACTTTGGCGGCGGGGTCTGGTTCAACGCAGATGATGGCGCCTCGGGGTACGAACTTTGGGTTTCCGACGGCACGGCTGCCGGCACCATGATGTACGACATCCTGCCCGGACCGGGCTCGTCCGATCCATTCGAGTTTTCGGGCTTTGGCGGCACTCTCTTCTTCAGCGCCGAAGACGAGTTTTTCGGCCGCGAGCCCTTCATCTTCGAGCTATGCACCCCACAGACCGAGGTGTGCGACGGCATCGACAACGACTGCGACGGCCTGGTGGATTGCGACGATCCCGATCTGGTGGACGAGGCGCCACCTTCTGCCTCGTGCGTGCAAGCACCCCTCGTGCTGATGCTCAATGAGGTGGGCGAAGCGGAAGTGCCCGCCGAATTGCTCGACTCCCTTTCTACGGACAATTGCCTCATCGACACCATGTGGAGCTACCCGCCCGTGCTCGATTGCAGTGTCAAGGGCGACCTGGTGCCCGTCCAGCTCGTCGTAGAGGATTGTGTGGGGCTGCACGACACCTGCGTGGCCCAGGTACGCGTGGTCGATACCATTCCGCCCATTGTAACCTGCCTCGATCCAACCATCTATCTCGACTCCTCGGGTTCGGCGATGCTGCAGCCCGACGACGTGATCCTCCTCCTTGATGACAACTGCGCCATTGAATCGACCACCATCTCGCCCGATGAGGTGGACTGCCTGTATGCCGACGACGTGGTGCCCGTGAGCGTAGTGGTGACGGACCCCTCGGGAAACGAAGATGAGTGCATCGCCATGGTCAGCGTGGCCGACACGCTTCCGCCCGTGGCAAACTGTCACTCCCATATCACCCTCGTACTGGATTCAACCGGCCATGCCACCCTCACGCCGGATATGGCAGACAGCAGCTCTTGGGACAACTGCGAGATCGTGGCGCTCGAGGTGGCCCCCAACATGTTCGACTGTGCGGTGAAAGGCGACCTCGTCCCCGTCCAGCTCACCGTAGAGGATGCCAGTGGCAACCAGTCAACCTGCCATGCGTCCGTGACGGTCGAAGACCAGGAGCCACCTACGGCCCTTTGTATGCCGGTCACAGTGTACGTGAATCAAAACGGCCTGGCCTACATCACGCCCAACATGGCCGATGCCGGATCGACCGACAACTGTGCCGTAGTCAGCCACGATGTCGTGCCGCTTTTCGTGCTGTGCGATACCGCTTCATCGGTCATCCCCGGTATGCTACAGGTAGAGGATGCCAGTGGCAATACGGACCAATGCGCATTCGACATAACGGTGATCGACACGATACCGCCCATGGTGACCTGCAACGACCTCACCATCCAACTGGACAGCACGACGCTCCATGCCGAAATCGACGCCAGCGACGTGGCTACGGCTACCGACAACTGCCCTCCGGTCAATCTCTTCGTGACCCCCATGCTCTTCGATTGTGAAGATGTGGGTTCGGTAACGGTGGAAGTCGAGGCCATTGACGCGGATGGCAACTCGTCCAATTGCACGGCCACGGTATTCGTCGAAGAGCCGCCACTCAAGGCAAGATGCGTCTCCCAGATCACGGTCTTTCTCGATCCCCTTTATGGCGATGCATCCATCTCCATTCTTGACATTGACAACGGATCCTCCTTCAACTGCACCGGCACGGCCCAGCTCACACCCTCCACCTTCGACTGCAGCACCAAGGGCCTCAACACCGTCACGCTCATCCTCGCCGACGCCGCCGGAAACAGCACGCAATGCACCGCCACCGTGAACGTGGTCGATGACACCCCGCCCGCGGCGTTATGCGACCCGCAGCCCATCGACGTCTATCTCGACGCCAACGGTTTTGCCCTCATCACCCCCCTCGACGTGGACTTATTCTCCTTCGACAACTGTGCCATTGCCCAAATGCAGGTGGCACCCAACGCGTTCAACTGCGCCATGCAAGGCACGTTCAACGTCACACTTACCGTGACAGATCCCTCGGGCAACCAGTCCGATTGCACAGCCCAGGTAAACGTCATGGACGGGGATCCGCCCACGGCCATCTGTCAGCCCGGGCTGGTGGTGACGCTCGATGCCCTGGGCATGGCTTTCATCAACGGGGCCATGCTCGACGCCGGATCGTCGGACAACTGTGGCATCCCGCAGCGCGTGGCCCAGCCCAATGTCTTCGGCTGCAACGACATCGGCATACAGCAGGCCAAGCTGGTGGTCACCGATCAGGCAGGTAACACCGACGACTGCTTCACCACCGTGATGGTAGTGGACAACCAGCCACCAACGGCCGTATGCCTCACTTTCGGCAACGTGGTGCTCGACAGCAGCGGCATGGCTTCCATCACGCCGGCCATGGTGGATGCCGGCTCCCAGGACAACTGCGCGATCAGCAGCCGCAGCGTGGCGCCCGACCAGTTCTTCTGTGCCGACCTCGGCCTCCAAAACGCTGTCCTGCTGCTCACCGACCCCAGCGGCAACCAGTCGCAGTGCACGGCCCAGTTCAACATCGTGGACACCATTCCGCCCGCATTCCGATGCGACACGGTCGAGCTGGCACTGCCCACGGCCAACGACACGGTGATGGTCATGCCCGAACAACTCAGCAACGACACCATGCCTGCCTGGGACAACTGCGGGATCGACACCATCCTGCTGAGTCGCAACACGTTCTGGTGGACCGATACGTTGCAACCCGTGCGCATCGTCATCATCGACGTGGCCGACAATGCCGATACCTGTTACAGCTACGTGCGCACGCGCCTGCCCAATGCACTGAACGACCCGCGGCTGGAAGGCCAATTCCGGCTGATGCCCAACCCCGTCAACGACCGCCTGCAAATAGAGTGGACGCTGCCCGCGTCCGCCACCCTCCACTTCCAACTGTACGACGCCGACGGCACGCTCGTGACCCGCTTCGACACCGGTGGCCAGGTAGCGCGCCACGGTAGCACGACGATCGACCTGTCTGCGCTGCCGCGCGGGCTGTATCTGCTGCGCATCAGCGACGGCCATGCCAGCCGCACCGAAAAAATCTTGAGGATGTAGCGCAAAACCGCGCGCTGCGCCGGAAAGAGATATACCCAAAACAAAGTGTTTTGGGATAAACTGGCAGGATGGGTCAAGTGGGTATTCCCAGCCATTTGCAGAGCGGATTTGAAAAACCGAGGAACCGAGGATTGAGTCCCCTGAAAAAAGTGGTTGAGGGTTGAGCGTTTTGGTTTAAAGCTTAAAGTTAGTTTGGTGTTTTAAATTGATTTACAATATTGTTATAAATATAATTTATATATCCATCGTCTATCGTCCATCGTCCACCGTCCATCGACTTTTTGCAGTAAACTCTTTCCTCAAACCCATTGGTGGGAGAAAAAAGCCGGTCCTCCCGAATACCCGTCCTTTCGGACGATCCAGTCGGCCAATATTCCCATTGAGACGGAACGAATCCTTCCCAGATCAAGAACCGGAACAACTTTGGAGGCAACCCACCAAGCCTCGAATTGCGTAAGAAGGAGCGAATTCCTCTAAAATTCTGTAATTACATGCAGTCATGATAAGAAGGTTACTCATTACCATAGTCTGCTATTGGTTGATTGCGGTCAGTTGTCTGTACGGTCAGGAGATAGGCAACGGACTGAAGAGCTTTCACTCTTTCCAAATCGACAACCGCCTGGCCGATGACTGGAAGTTCCGCTACGGCCAGCTCTACACCTTCTCTTTCGAAGAAGACAATCAGACCTTCAAGTTTTTCCAGCAATCGCTGGAACTGGAATGGCGTGGGCACAAGCACTGGCGCTTGTCGGCCTATTGGAAGCCTACCTGGTTTCATTACTCGAACGGCACCTGGGGTTGGATTCATGCCACCGGCCTGCGCGCCCGCTACTATACGAGGTGGCACCGACGCGCACTCAACTATTCGGTGCGCGCAGAACGATTCAGTCCTCAACAACGGAAATACCGGTATCGCTTCATCGGACAGGTGCGGCATGAGCTGACCCGATATCGCCTTCCGGCAAAAAGCGCCCTCTACACCGATGTGCGGCTATACTACTATCTCGACGGGCGCCCCGTCAATTATTACGAGAACGGTGAGCTCGTAGCCAGCCAGCCACCCAACGACTTCCACCGCTTCCGGCTCACGCTGGGCTGGCGATCGAAGGCCAGCGAGCACCTGCGGCTGAGCACCTACGTCACCTGGAACAAGGAGTTCAACAATCCGCTGACGCGTTATCGCGACATCAACGAGCCCTCCCGCAGTGGTCGGTCCATCCAGGCCGACTTCAACAACTACTTCATCATTGGCACCTCATTGACCTTGCGGCTCGACCTGAGAAAGAAATGAAAAATAGTGCCTGCCCCAACATTACTCATCAAAAACACAGGCCAAATGGAAAGCATCAAGAAAAGTCTCATCTGCCGGGAAGTGAAGTCCTTCCGGCTGGACCAATCGATCATCCGCCAATACCAGCCGACCATTGGCGACGTGGCGGTATTTCGGGTGAAACGCATCGGCAAGCACAACGCCATTCAAGGGCAAAGGGGTAGCAACAAGTACATCTTCCCGGGCGATCGCATCATGCTGGCATTCGGCAACCGCTATGCCAGTGAACAGTTCGAAGGTTACATTCCCGAGCAACCACAGGAAGTGTATCATATCCTCGGCAAGGGTGGCTGCGCCGGCGTGGTGGCCAGCATGCACCAGCGCATGGCGTTGCGCGGGCCGACGGAACTCGAACTCGAAGCTTACGCCACCGATCCGCACGGTAAGGTGATCAACACCCGGTACCTGAATCGCTCCCGCGTGCCCTTTAATACCTACGAGAAGAACAATTACAGGCTGATCCTTAGCCTGGGCACGGGCATGGACAGCGGCAAGACGACCACGGCGGCCTATCTGGCGCGCGGCCTGCACGATGCCGGCATGCGGGTAGCCTACGTCAAGCTCACGGGTACCGTATTCTCCAAGGACCGGGCCTTCGTGCGCGACTGCGGGGCCGACCTGGCCACCGATTTCTCGCGCTTGGGCTATCCGTCCACCTACATGCTCGAGGAAGACGAACTGCTCGACATCGTGGCGGGTCTGCTGACCGAGGCCGAGACAATCCATCCCGACTACGTCATCGCCGAGATCGCCGACGGGCTGCTGCAGCGCGAAACGGCCATGCTGCTGCGTCAGCCGCGCTTCCGCCACATGGTAGACCATGTGCTGCTCTCCTCGGGCGACTCCTTCAGTGCCCTTGCCGGCCTCGAAGAGCTCGAGCGGCTCGGCATGGATGCCTCGGCACTCTGTGGCGCCTTTACAGCGGCGCCACTGCTCGTGAAGGAAGTGCAGTCGCGCACCGACCTGCCCATTCTGACGCTGGACCAGTTGTCGGACAGCTCGGTGACCGGTTATCTGCGGCCGGCCTTGAAGCACATCCATAATGGGGTGCACCCAAAGGCTACATTCACGACCTCGACTTCGAAATAACGGCCAATGAACTGAGCCGATGACCCGTAAACAGTTGTTCATCAGTTTTTTTGAATCGTACTGGCGCCAGGCCCTGGCCATCGTGTTCCTGGGCTTGGTGGCCAGTCTTTTCACCATACTCATCCCGGTCAGCATCGGCAAATACTTTGACCTGCTCTTCGGCTACCATTCGCATCGGGCACAGGTGTTGGACTTCATCCTGCCGGCTTCCCTGTGGCAGTCGATGCGTGCTTTTCAGGTATTTTTCCTCATTGCAGTGGGCTTGCGCTTTGCCACCAGTTATGGCTTTCGGCTGGGCACGGCCCTGCTGGGCGAGCGGTTCAGCAAACACCTGCGGGAACTGCTTTTCGAGCATCAGTTGCGCATTCCGCTTTCCATCTATCAGCAATCCGGCACGGGGAAATACCTCCTTCGCTACAGTGGCGACATGAAAAGCGCCCAGGATCTGTTCACCAAGGGCATGCTGCGCCTCGGCAGCGACCTGATCGTGCTGACCCTGGCCCTTGGGTTCATGTGGTGGTACAACGTGCAGATCTTCCTCATCGTCGCGGGGGGCATGCTGTTTTCCGCGCTCCTCATTCGACTGCTCAACAAGTGGCTTCGGCGCGCCTCGGTAGTGCGGCGTGACCGGCGCAGCGGCATGCTGGCTTTCGTCAGCCAGCGCTTGCAAGCCATCGCGACGATCGTGGCTTTCAACCGCTTCACGCCAGAGCGCGCCCGCTTTCAGCGGCGATCCGAAAAGCTTTTCGCTGCGGGGAAAGAATTCCAGACGGTTTACCAGCTCATCTACACCATTGTACCCGGCCTGCTCTACCTCATCCTCGCCCTGTGTCTGATGATGGTGCATCAGCTCGAGATGGCCTCCACGGCACAACAGGGCAACCTGCTGGCCTTCGTGCTGGTGTTCCTGACCATCTTGCCCGTGTTTCGCCGCCTGCTGCGTGCCGGACTGGTTTGGGAAATGGGGCTCATTTCCATCGACAAGCTCATGCGCATCCTGCAACTGGCACGCGACGACAGTCATCTGCCAGACTTTCACTTTCGCAAAGGCCGCATCGAGGTTTCCGACCTGACCGTTGCCTTCGACGGCAGGCCCCTCATCCAAAACCTGCATTTCACCGTCGAACCGGGTGAGATGTGGCACATCCGGGGACGCAGCGGCAGCGGCAAGACCACCCTGATCCAGGTATTGATGGGTCTGCTGCCGCCGAGTGGCGGCCAGGTGCGCATCGACGGGCAAGACGTCTCGTCGGTCAATGGCTTCAGCTTGCGCAAACACCTCACGGCGGTGTCGCCGGCCTTTCCCTTGCTGGGCAAGACGGTCTTCGAGGCGGTGAGCTATAACCAAAAGGAAAAAAATCGGGAACGCGCAGCGCGACTGCTCGAGCGCCTACAGCGCCATTTGCCGCAAGGCCGACGCCTCGAACTCGACACCCCCATCGGTGAGCTGGGCAGCAACCTCTCTTCGGGCGAACAGAAAATGCTCCAGTACATCCGGGCCATGATGACCCGCAAACCCATCGTGCTCATCGAAGAGCCGCTCAAAGGCCTCCATCCCGCCGTGCGCACGGAGGTGGTCAAATGGCTTGGGCGGCAGAAGGTGGACAAGACCATCCTGCTCTTCACCACGGCCCGCACGCTGCGTGGCCTCGAACCCGACGCTTTCATGGAGCTGGGACACAAGCCCGGCGCGACAAAAACCACACCCGATGACAAACCGCAAGCTCGGCCCGGGCAATGAACAGGTCCTGCTGACCGACCGCAAAGGGCGACAAGCTCTTTTCGGACTCTTCAGCAGCCGGCCATCGGCGGTACATCCGCGGCGGCTCGTGGTCGCCATCCACGGCAAGGACCGCAATGCCGCCGGTCTCTTCCAGCTTTTGCGCAAGCGACTCCTCAAGCTCGAACAGGAGACCCGCACCCTGCTCGTGTGCCCCCACTTCCTCATCGAAGACGATATCGAAACCTATGGCCTGGATCATTCCTGGGCATTCTGGAGTCCGGCGTGGAACGGCTGGAAGTACGGCTACAAAAGCCTGCGCGTACCTGGCCGGCCCGAAGCAGCACGCATCAGCTCCTTTGCCGTGCTCGACCAGCTCGTGGGCAGCATTTTGCGAAAGCATGAAACAATAGGAGAGGTGGTGGTCATGGGCCACTCGTCGGGCGGACAGATGGTACATCGCTACGCTGCGGCTACCCCCCTGCCGGACCGACACACGCACGTCCGTTTCCTGTTCGTCCCCATCAATGCGGGCACCTACCTGTATTTCACTCCCGAACGCCCGGATCCACAACGCCCCGGTCATTGGTTCATCCCCGACGATTGTCCGGGCTATGACCGGTACAAATACGGCCTCTCCGACCTGCACCACTGCGGCTACGTCATGCGCGTGGGTGCGGCATGCATGCGCGCCAACTACCCGCGCCGCGAAGTGCACATCCTCGTGGGCGAACAGGACAATGATCCTGACGCACCCGGCATCGACAACGACAACTGTCGGGAACGGCTGCAGGGCCTGACGCGCCTGCATCGCGCCTGCAACTTTTTCGCCCATGCCCAACGCACGTTTGGCGAGGCCCTCGGCAACCGCCACCAACTGGCGCGCCTGCCGGAATGCGGGCACAACATCCGGCATTTCCTACGCCAGGGGGCCCTCGATCCGCTCCTGCAAGGCAACGGGTCCGGCTCCCATCATCGTATGAGCTGATGACCGAGACTCCCAAAAACACTCGAGTTATGAAAACAATCTATACCCTCGTCATCTGTATCGGAATGGCCGCCTGCCTTTCGGCAAAAAACGCCTACAGGTTCGCATACGATGTGGATGAAATGTCAGTAGATGCCTGGCTGCCACCAGTCCAATGCAGCGGCGAAGACATCTACCTGCTCGATTCGACCACCAACTACACCTGGTCGGGCACTCAATGGGTTTTCGACATCCACGATGTGTTCACCTACAATGCCTCCGGGCAACTGACCAGCTATGTGGAATATGGCTGGAACGGTACGACCTGGGTCAACAATCGCCTTTACACGCTCACTTACGACGCCAACGGCAACCTCATCACGCGCCTGCGCAAAGACTGGAACGGCACCACCTGGGTCAACAAGTACCTGTACAACAACACCTACAACGCCCAGGGCTTGCGCACCCAAAGCATCCGCAGCGACTGGAACGCCACCACAGGCACCTGGAACCAGGCAGTGAAATACACCTATGCGTATGATGCCAATGGTTTTCTGATCCAGAGAATCAAATGGGTCTGGAATGGTTCGGCATGGGTGTTCGATACCAAATACGACTACACCAACGACGCCATGGGCTTCCGGATTCAGACCATCATCTCCACCTGGAATGGATCGGCATGGGTGTACACCCGAAAGTACACCTACACCAACAATGCCAATGGCGATCCCATTTTGCGGTACCGCTACTTCTGGAACGGCTCTACCTGGGTGCTGGAGCAAAAAACCGATTACACCTATGACGGAAACGGCAATCTGACCAACTGGACGCGATATGACTATGTGGCTGGCACCTGGGTGTTTCACTCGAAAAAAGACTACTTCTGGCACCTCTTCAACTATGCGCCAACCGACATTACCCTCTCCAACACCCTTTTTTACCAAACGGATCCAATAGGAACCCCCATCGGCACCTTCAACACGACCGATCCCGACGACAACAATCACACCTACACGCTCGTCGATGGGCCGGGGGGCACGAGCCAGCACAACAGCTTCTTCACCATCTCGGGCAACCAACTGATCCTCTCGGCCAGCGTGGCCAACGTGAACTTCCAGGACTTCTACATCTACGTGCAAACCGACGACGGACGAGGGGGCACGTATTGCAAAGCTTTCGTGCTGCACATGTGTGTGGATTTTGCCCCGACGGTACAGGTGACCAATGTGCAGTGTGCCGGCAACTGCGATGGCAGTGTACAGATCATCGGCCTGACCAATGGCAGTGCCCCATTCTACTACGGATGGAGCACAGGTAGCCAAGCGGCCATGATTTCAGGGCTGTGCCCCGGAAGCTACACCGTCACGATATCCGACGGTTATGGTTGCTCCTTTTCCTATACCTATGCCGTCGCCCAGCCGCCCGCGCTCACCCTCGC
>CAYNYN010000097.1:0-3978 GCA_964401445.1 uncultured Saprospiraceae bacterium
GCGGTGGCGCAGGTCTTTCAGCACCTCGCGCAGCAGCTTTTTGGCGTGGTTGATTTCCTTGAGGCGGGGCGGCATTTTGATGAGCACGTCGAGCAGGTACCAGGTGCGCAGGCGCCCGATGAGGGGTATGGCAGGCCCGAGCACGGCCTCGCCCAGGTGTTTGCGCAGCTCGTGGGCCAGCAGCTTGGCCGCTTCGTTCACCACGGCCGGCTTCTTGTGCTTGACGGTGATCTTGATGAGGCGCTGGGCGGGCGGGTAGCCGAACTGCTGCCTTTCGGCAAACTCGCGGGCGAAGAAGCCCTCGTAGTCGTTGGCCAGCACGTGCTGCAGCACCGGATGGCTGGTGTCTTCGGCCTGGATGATGACCTTGCCGCGCTTCTGGCGGCGGCCGGCGCGGCCCGCCACCTGGATCATGAGCTGGAAGGCGCGCTCGGCCGAGCGGAAGTCGGGGAAGCGCCACAGCTGGTCGGCGCTGAGGATGCCCACCAGGCCCACGTGGTCGAAGTCGAGGCCCTTGGTCACCATCTGCGTGCCGACGAGCACGTCGATCTGTCCGGCGGCGAAGCGGTCGAGCACCTTGTTCAGGTTCTTCTTCGAGCGGGCCGTGTCGAGGTCGAGGCGCGCCACGCGCACGTCGGGCAGCAGGATGCGCAGGTCGTCCTCGATTTTTTCGGTGCCAAAGCCTTTGAGCACCAGTTCGTTGCTGCCGCAGGCGGGGCAGGTGGCGGCCACGGGCTCGTGGTAGCCGCAGTAGTGGCACTGCAGGTTGTTGAAGTGCTTGTGGTAGGTGAGCGTCACGTCGCAGTGGCGGCATTCGGCCGTCCAGGCGCAGGTCTGGCAGCGCAGCGCCGTGGCGAAGCCGCGCCGGTTCTGGAAGAGGATGACCTGCTCGCCGCCTTCGACCACCTCTTCGATGGCCTGCAGCAGCTCGGGTGTGAAGTGCGCCTTGAGCTGCTTGTCCTTGCGCGCTTTGGTCACGTCGGCCACCAGCATCTCGGGCATGCGGATGCCGCCATAGCGTTCGTTGAGCCGGACCAGCGCATACTTGCCCTTGCGCGCGTTGGCGTACGATTCGAGGGCGGGCGTGGCCGAGCCCAGCAGGATGGGTATGCCCAGATGGTGGGCCCACCACATGGCCGCATCGCGGGCGTGGTAGCGCGGTGCCGGGTCGGCCTGCTTGAACGAGTGGTCGTGCTCCTCGTCGACGATGATGAGCTGCAGGTTGGTGAAGGGCAGCAGCAGGGCCGAGCGGGCACCCGTGACGATGCCGCGCCCCTTGAGCACCTCGCGCCACAGCTCCACCCGCTCGTTTTGCGACAGCTTGTGGTGATAGACCAGCACCTCGTCCTGCCGGAAATGCCGGCGCAGCCGCTGGAAGAGCTGGGTGGTGAGCGCCACCTCGGGCAGCAGGTAGAGCACCTGGCCGCCGCGGGCCAGCACCTCGCGCATCAGCTCGATGTACAGGCGCGTCTTGCCGCTGCTCGTCACGCCGTGCAGCAGCACGGGTCGCCTTTCGGCAAAATGCGCGCGGAGCTGCTCGAAGGCAGCCTGCTGCGCCTCGGTCAGCGGGCTGTCTGGGGCCGGGGCTTCGTCGTCGCCGTCGTCGTACAGGCGGCTGACCTGGCGCTCGTAGCTCTCGAAGATGCCCTTCTTCTCCATGGCCCGCAGCACGCCGTAGTCCACGCCCGCCGTCTCGATGAGTTCCTTTTTGGTGACGTGGGCCTTTTTTTGCGAAAGCTGGATGAACGCCAGCAGGGCATGCTCCTGCCGCTCGGAGCGGCCGCACCGCTCGAAGGCTTCCTCGATCAGCTCGGGCTGAGCGCGGAACGGGTCGGCCAGGCGCACGCAGCCGACGGTGCGGGGCCGGTAGTCGTCGTGCATCTCTTCCTTGAGGTACACCATGCGCTTGTCGAGCAGCTGCCGGACGAGAGGCATGATGGACTTCTGACCCAGAATTTTGCGCACCTCGCCGATGGGCAGCTCCTGCCGGATACGCAGGGCCTGGGCGATGAGGTGCTCCTTTTCCGACAGGCCGTCGAAAAAGTCGTCGAACACGGGACTGATGACCAGCACGCGTTCGCTGGCCAGCTTGAGCAGGGAGGGCATGGCCACGTCCATCACCTCGCCCAGGGTGCATACGTAGTAGTCGGCGATCCACTGCCACAGGGCCAGCTGGGGCTCGCTGACCACGGGCTCTTCGTCGATGACGTCCAGGATGGGCTTGGTGGGCCAGGCCGGCGGCTCCCGATGCACCCGCCATACCAGGCCGGCGTAGTATTTCCCTTTGCCGAAAGGCACCTCCACGCGCACGCCCCGACGCACGCGGGGCACCAGCTCCTCGGGCACCTGGTAGGTGTAGGTCTGCTCCAGCGGGATGGGCAACACGACATCGGCCCAGACGGTGGCTGCCGGGTCGGGGTGGAACAGTTCCTGTGTGCGCGAAGTGGCCATGGCTGCGTGCGGGCTTGTGGTTTCGTTGGGGAGCGATGATCGGGCCATCGCCCGATTTTTTTCCGGGCTATCCGAACATTCCGCTGCAAGACTACATCATTCAGACAACACGGCTGGGCGAAAATATTTCATTCGGCCGGCAGCCTTTCGGCAAAATCCTGAAAACCGATTGCGATGACTTCTCTCTGCGCATACCCCGATTCCCTTGGTTTTGGATAATCCCGAAAAACCGGGCGTGCCCATGGTGGCACGCCAAAGAGCTTAACTGGGGTTTAGTTACATCCGGAAAAGCGTGGTCCAAAGGTGGCCATGCTTTTCTTTTTTGCCACAGGTGTACCTTTGCCGCCCGACAGCCCAACCATACCAAAACCAAAACATCGCCTTTCATGCGCGTCGCACCCTTTCAGGCCGTGTTGCCCGATCTGCGGCTGGTCACCTCTACCGACCATTTCTTTGGCACCGTCAAGGAAGACTATTCGCAATACGCTGCCGTGGGCTTTTTCCGCAAGGCGGCCCGCGAGTCGCTGTACGTCTATCGCATCATACAGGACGATCGGGCCCACTGGGGGTTCGTGGGCGCCGTTCACATCAGCGAATATCTCGAGGGCCGCATCAAAAAGCACGAGCTGACGCTGGCCGACAAGGAGCAGCAGCAGTTGCGCCTGCTGCTCGAGCGCGGCGCCCAGGTGAAGCCCGTGCTGCTTGCCTGGCAGGGAGAGAGCCATTTGGCCGCCTTTGCGCGAGAGTGGGGCGAGCGCCACGAGCCCGTGCTCGACCTGGAACTGGAGAGCGAGGGCAGCCGCCACACCCTGTGGGCCATCGCCGAGGGCCAGGCCATCCGCCAGGTGTGCGACTGGTTTGCCGAAGAGGTGGCCGTGACCTATATCGCCGACGGCCATCATCGCACCAGCGTCATGGCGCTGCTGTACGAACAGTATGCGGGGCGGCCTGCACAGGCACAGTTCGAGTGGCTGCTGGCAGCCCTCTTCCCTGCCGACCAGCTCACCATCTGGGACTACAACCGCGTGGTGGATACCCGCAACGAGATTTCATTCACCCGCATCATGGCGGCCCTCTCGCAATATTGCGACATCCGTTTCCTCGAAGTGCCGCACAAGCCTCGCCAGCCCCATCACCTGACGCTATTCATCAACAACGAGTGGTACGAGCTGGCCTGGAAGCCGGAGTACATCGTGCCCATGGGGCCCGGCCTGCCCGTGCTCGACGTCGATCTGTTCAACCGCTACGTGCTGGGCGAAGTGCTGGGCATCACCGATGTGCGCAACGACCGCCGCGTGAGCTACGTGGATGGCATGAAAGGGCTGGAGGGCCTGAAAAACAAGGTGCTCAAAAACGAACATCGCATCGGTTTCTGCCTCCATCCCTTGCAGATGGAAGACTTCATCCGCGTGTCGGATGCCGGTCAGACGCTGCCGCCCAAGTCCACCTGGTTCGAGCCGCGCATGAAGAACGGCTTGATCGTAAAGGAGATCGGGCGCGTGGTGGAATGAGGAGTCGGTGGTTGAG
>CAYNYN010000097.1:4078-11108 GCA_964401445.1 uncultured Saprospiraceae bacterium
CGCCAAAGGCGCAATGTGGAGATGGGGAAAAGCGTTGCGTGTCGTTGTGTCGCAGCGTCCCCGATTTCAATCGGGGCAGGCTGTAGCGCGAAGCGAGCCGCAATCATTTTTTCGAAACGCAGGCATAGCGAAAAACACCAAATGACATGGCCAAACGAATCGTAGGCGCCCTCTTGCTGGTGCTGTTGGTGGGCTCTTTGGGCTACAAGCTGGAGCAGGAGTTCGAGATGATTTCCGACTATCCCGTGGCGGTGGCCCTGCTCGTGCTGCTGCTCGTGCTTTTGGCTCTCGGCATCCGAAAGGTACTGCGCGATTACTGAGCCGTGCCCTCAGCTGTTCCGGTCGATGATGCGGCCGCTGACGTAGTACTCGAAAAAGCGCTCGCGGTAGGCCCGACCGATGGGCAGGTAGTCCTTGTCGAGATAGACCCCCGTGTGTTCCACTTCGGTGATGTAGTCTATGTTGATGATGTGCGACTTACCTATGCGCGCAAACTTCGATTCGGGCAGCTGCCGGTAGATGGTGGCCAGGTTCATGGCCGTGACGACCGTGTTGCCATCGGCGCAGTGCAGCACCACGTAGTCTTTCATGCCCTCGATGTAGCGGATGTCGTGAAATGCCAGCTTGACGAGCTTGCGGTCGGAGCGGACGAAGAAGTAGGGCAGCAGTGATTGCGTCTCGGTATTCCTGCTCTGTTCGCTTTCGAACAACTGGCGCGCGCGCAGCACGGCCCGCTGGAATCGCTCCTCACTGATGGGCTTGAGCAGGTAGTCTGCCACCTGCAGGTCGAACCCTTCGATCGCGTACTGTGGGTAGGCCGTCGTGATGATGGTGAGTGGTGGCTCGCTGAGGTTGTGCAGCAGCTCCAGGCCCGTAATGGATGGCATCTCGATGTCGAGAAAAAGGAGGTCGATGCCGCCTTCCTCCATGCGGCTGATAGCCTGGAGCGGATTGCCATAGCTACCCTCGAGTTTCAGCCAGTCGTAGGGCTCCAACAACAATTCCACCCCCTGGCGGGCAAGCGGTTCGTCATCCAGTATGATGCAGTGCATGATCGTACTCATCGATCTCCAGTTTTTTGGGGGTTGAAAGCACAACGGTTACCGTCCACGTATCTGGAGTTCGGGATACCCAGATGGCAAATCGGTCCGGATAGAGCAGTTCGAAACGCTTTTTGGCCATGAGCATGCCCAGTCCGCCCGGTGTGGCCAGAGAGCGCTGTGTGCGCGAATTGGTACACACGAAAGTGATGCGCTCGGGTTCGATCCGGAACCGCACGTCGATGAAGCCCGTCCCGTCCGGTTTGCCGCCGTGCTTGACGGCATTTTCCACGAAAGGAATGAACAGCAGGGGGGCAATTTTGATGTCACCGGGCTCGCCTTCTACCGTCAGCTCGAGGCGATCGAACTGCCCGCGCAGTTTTTCCAAAGACAAATAATCGCGCAAAAAGCTGATCTCGCTTTCCAGCGGAACCCGACTCAACCGGCTCTCGTACAGGTGGTAGCGCAGCAAATCCGACAGCCGGAGCAGGTAGCCCGAGGCCTTGCCGGGATCGGTTTTGGTCAGCACGTACAGGTTGTTGAGCGAGTTGAGCAGGAAGTGGGCGTTGAGGTGCGAGCGCAGGTTTTTCAGCTTGGTGTCCATGGCAAGCTGGTTCTCCTGCTGCACCCGTTGCGAGAGCAGGTAGTAGTACTTGAAGAGCTTGAAGGCCACGGCCGTGCCTACCAGTGTGAGGGTGGGCTGGTAGGCCGTGAGGATGAAATCGGACAGATGCACGCTCCACGAGCAATCGGTGCAGCCGAAGTCCCAGAAGATGTAATAGGACCATACCGCACTGAAAATGGCCATGAGGGCAGAGAGCGCCAGATAGAGGAAATACCTCCCTTTGAGCAGCAGGCGGGGTATCAGGACGTACAGGTTGAAATAGACGGCAAACATATCCCCTATCAGCCCTTCCAATACCAGATCGAGATCCCATGCCTCGGTCAGTCCGAAGAACGACAACGTTACGTCGAGATAGATGAATACCCAGAAAGCAACGTGACTGAGCACTCGCAACCGCCAGTCGCGAGCCCATAACGGCAACCCGGGGGCCGACATGGCCGGAACTTCCTTGCCGGCCGGGTGTGAGATATGTGATTCGTGTTGCTTCATGCAATTGTTACACTAAGGTATCCAAAAGTGCATCATTGGCCAAAGTATTTCCACGCGGCAGGGTGCATTTTCCCACAGGGTTGTCTTCGTGCGGTGGGGGCGGTAGCAATGTGCCTGGATCGTGACATGAAAAACGGCACAAATCTTGGTGAAGCGTGGATATGTAACATCCAAACATCAGGCATGAAAAACCTACTCGAGCTGGCGCGCATCATCACCCGACGGAAGGTACGCAAGATCGAAATTTTCGACAGTGCGACCCTCAAGCAGAAGTCGAGCAAGTTCAACGAGTTTTACGAGGCGCTGACGAGCGGCAAATTCAAGAATGATCGTGACGCGGCCAGGATGCTCTACGGCAGTACGCCTACCGAAGACAAGTACCGCCAGCTCAAGAGCCGCTTTCGCAAACGCCTGCTCAACACGCTCTTTTTCCTCGACATCAACCAGCCTTCGGCCTCGAGTTACGAGCGCGCCTACTTCACTGCCAACAAAGAGTGGGCCCAAATTCGCATCCTGCTGCAATACGATGCGCGCTACAGCGCCGCACAGATGGCCCGCCGGCTGCTCACCGTGGCCCTGAAGTACGAATTTGCCGATGTGGTGGTCAACTGTACCCGCATCCTGCGCGAGATGGCGGCTCAGGAAGGCAATGCCAAAGATTTCGAGGAGTACGACGGCTTGCTTCGGAAGTTTGCAGCCATCTTTCAGGCCGAGCTCGAAGCGGAAGCCCACTATCAGCGCATCCGGCTCGATTATTTCCGCCCCGATTACCGCGATCCGGCCTATCAGCAACTCATCCAGCAGAGCTGCAATGCCCTGGTGGCCCTGTCCGAACAGCACCAGTCGCCCGTGATTTTCTACAACATGTTCATGGCGTGGGCCCTGCGCTTCGAGCTGGAGCACAGCTTCGTCTCGGTGATCGAGGTGTGCGAGCGGGCCGAAGCGTACTACAAGCAAAACAGCCGCTTCTTCCAGGCCAGCAAGCAGAATGCCTTCCTCTTCCGCAAAATGTCGGCCCTGCTCCACCTCAAGGATTTTTCGAAAGGAAAGACCACGGCGGAGAAAGCCTTCAAGACGCTGGAGGCCGGCTCGGACCTGTGGTTCGACTTCCTGGAGCGCTACTTCCTCCTGGCCATGCACTCGGGTCACTACATCCAGGCCCTGGCCATCCATCGCGAGGCCGTGGAGCACGCCCAGTTCAAGAAGCTGCCCCTCGAAGTGCGCGAGCGCTGGCACATCTGCGAGGCCTGGCTGGGCTACATCGTCGAGGCCTATGGGCAGGAACAGCCCGTGCTCGTTGCCCAGCAGCGCAAGCAGTTTCGCGTGCGGCGCTTCCTCGAAGACCCGGTGCTCTACCCGCGCCACCAGCGCATGTTTACCATCCAGAAGGTCATCGTGCAGATGCTCTTTTTCCTCGAGCGCAACCAGCACAACCAGGCGGCCACCTGCGTGGACCGGCTGCGCAGCTATGCCCGCCGCCAGTTGAAGAAAGACGAGTACGTGCGGGTGGTGAGCTTCATCCGGCTGTTGCAGCTGCTGGCGCGTGCCGACTTCGAGCCGCGCCGCGTCAATGGGGCCGAGAAGTACCTGGCCCGACTGAAGGAACATCCCTTCTTCTATCGCGGGCTCGACTACGAGCTCGAGGTCATTCCCTACGAGCAGCTCTGGGAGATGCTGCTGCAGCGATTGTCGCGATAGGCTTGACCCTTCCTGCCCGTCTGTTACCTTTGCGGCCATGATTGGGCGGCAGCCCCTTTGCCTTTCGGCAAATGCTGCCTTCCGGCAAAAAGGCACCGCTTTGAAAAAGATCATCATCGCCATCGACGGACACAGCTCCACGGGCAAGAGCACGCTGGCCCGCGCCCTGGGCGAGGCCCTGGGCTACAAGTACATCAGCACGGGCGACATGTACCGCGCCGTGACGCTGTATTTCCTCCGCCACGGCGTGCCCCTCGACGATCCCGAAGCCATCCGGCAGGCATTGCAGCACATCCGGCTCGAATTCGAAACGGGGCCCCGCGGCAACCGCATCCTCATGAACGGCCAGGACGTGCAGGACGAGATCCGAAGCATGGAGGTGGCCAACATGGTGAGCGACGTGGCGGCCATCCCCGAGGTGCGGCGCGAGATGGTGCGCCAGCAGCGCCTCATCGGCAAGGACAAGGGCGTGGTGATGGACGGCCGCGACATCGGCACCGTCGTCTTCCCCGAGGCCGAACTCAAGATCTTCCTCACCGCCTCGCCCGAGGTGCGCGCCCGCAGACGCTACGACGAGCTGCGCGCCAAGGGCATGGACGTTACGCTCGACGAGGTGCGCCGCAACATCGAAGCGCGCGACCGCATCGACTCGACCCGCGCCGACAGCCCCCTGCGCATGGCCGACGATGCCGTGCTCATCGACAACTCGAACCTCACTCCCGAAGAGCAACTGGCCCGTGCCCTCGCACTGGCCCGCGAGCGCATCGAAGACTGTTGAGGAGGGGATGGTTGATACTCGCTATCCCGACGGGTCGGGACAGGCTGCTCGGTGTTGATAGCCGCTACCGCGGCCTGTTGAGACGAGGCCGTTGGCCTCGATGTTGAGATGGGAAAAACGTTGCGTGCCGTAGCGGCGCTGCGGCGTTGCGCGAGGCTTGGATGCCAAACCAAACCGGCCGGGGCATATTTTTGCAAGAAAAAAAATCCACCTGCCATGAGCGATGAGCCACGCCATCCGCACGAGGAAGAGGAAGAAACCGAATACATCGGCAATATCTGGGGCTGGAAGTTTTCGTTCATCAGCCTGGCCATCATCCTGGCCACGATGGGCCTGATGATGGTGCGCTACTACACCATGGACAACCCGCCGGACTCCATCTTTTTCTTCCCCGAGCAGCCCGGCGCCGACACGACCCAAACCGACACGACCCAACTGCGATGACCATTCCATTCGTCAAATATCACGGCACGGGCAACGACTTCATCCTCATCGACCAGCGCCACAGGCAGTGGCTTTCGCCAAACGACGAAGCGCTGGTGGCCCGCCTGTGCCAGCGTCGTTTCGGCATCGGCGCCGACGGCCTGATGCTGTTGCAGTCCCATCCCGAGCTCGACTTCGAAATGGTGTACTTCAACTCCGACGGCCGTCCCGGCACCATGTGCGGCAATGGCGGGCGCTGCATCGTGGCGTTTGCCGAAAGGCTGGGGCTGGTGCATGAGGAGTGCCGCTTCCTGGCGCCCGACGGGGTGCACGAGGCCCGCATCCGGCCCGACGGCATCGTCGAGCTGCACATGGCCGACGTGCCCCTTCCCGGTCGGCTGCCCGACGGCGCCTGCGTGCTCGACACGGGCTCGCCCCACTACGTGCGCTTCGTGCCCACCACGGAAGGGCTCGACGTGGTGCAGGAGGGGCGCAAGGTGCGCTACTCGGCGCTATTTGCGGAAGCGGGCATCAACGTCAACTTCGTGGAAGCGCAGGGCCGGCACCTGCGCGTGGCCACCTACGAGCGCGGCGTGGAAGACGAGACGTGGTCGTGCGGCACGGGCGTGACGGCCTCGGCGCTTGCCTGGGCGGCCCTTCGGCCCGAGGTGCAGAGCCCCGTGTGGATCGACACGCGCGGCGGCCGCCTCGAAGTGCGGTTCCGCCGTGCCGGCGAGGGCTTCACCGACGTGTGGCTGTGCGGCCCCGCTACGTTCGTTTTTTCCGGCGAGGTGGCCATCGGTTGAAGGCAGCAGGTTTCGGCTGCACGCAAAGGAGCGCCACGGTCCACCTCGCTGCTCAACCGGCCCCTGCATTGCTTCGCTTCCACAGTCCTGCGATCATCAGCACGAGGAGCAGGGCGATGAGGCCGATGACGAGGCGCCACTTGAGCCAGGTGAACGCCGCAGCCCAGTCGCCCAGCCATTCGGGGTAGTCGGGCGCATGCCACGCCATGCCGGCAATGCAGAGGTTTTCGAGCCAGTCGGCCCAGACGGCCAGCATGGGCAGCCAGGCGAGCCGATAGCCCTTGGACCAATGTGCGGGCAGCACCCAGGGCAGGTAGCGCAGGTAGAGCAGGATGAGCAGCAGGCCGTACACCAGCGGGTAGATCATGTCGACGAGCAGGCTCGTCAGCAGGGCTACGGGGCGGGCGTCGCCCAGGCTGCGCGCCCAGGCATGCCCCTCGGCGGCCGACCACGACAGGTGCACGTCGAGCGGCGGCAGGACGTCGGGGCTGAGCTGCTGCATCCATCGGAACAGGCCGGGAAAGATCAGCAGGTTGAAGGCGAGCACGGCGACGAACAAGCCGCCAATGACGGGCCAGCGCGCCAGCAGCAGGAGGCGATGGGTGAGCGAAGGCATGGTTGCGTTTTGCAGCAAATGTAGGCATCGGGTCGCGCTGCGGGAAATTGGTACTTTTGCCTTTCGGCAGAACCAACAGAGCTTATGACGCTGGACGAAGGAAAAGAGAAGTTCATTCAGGCCTGGGGCACCATGGCTACCAACTGGGGCGTCAACCGTACCATGGCGCAGATCCACGCCCTGCTGCTCGTGTCGCCCGAGCCGCTCAACGCCGACCAGGTGATGGAGGCGCTCAAGATCTCGCGCGGCAACGCCAACATGAACCTGCGCGCACTCATCGACTGGGGCCTGGTGCACAAGGAGCTGAAGACGGGCGAGCGCAAGGAGTATTTCCGGGCCGAAAAGGACATCTGGGAGGTGGTGCGCCGCATCATCGTCGAGCGCAAGAAGCGCGAGCTCGAACCCATGATACGCATCATGGAGGAGGTGAGTACCGTGGAAGGGGAGGGCCCCGAAGTGGAAGAGTTTCGCAAGGTGGTCGAAGACATCCGCCTCATGTCCACCAAGGCCGACCAGGTGCTCGAGCGCCTCGTCCAGACCGACCCCAACTGGATC
>CAYNYN010000098.1:0-11089 GCA_964401445.1 uncultured Saprospiraceae bacterium
CACTACGAGCTGCACCACGACGGCCACGTGGTGCACGTGTGGGAGCAGCCCGAATATGCCGAGCGCGGCGCGGGCCAGGTGGGCTTCGTGCGCACCTTCCGCACCGAAGGCGTGCCCGAAGGCATGCAGGTGGCGCTGCAGACCAACGTGCAGAGCATCCCCTTCGAGGAGAGCCTCGAGACCGACGGCGTGTTTCGCCTTTCGGCAAAAAAGGACATGGAAGCCAAGGGGCTCAAAGCGCTCGACATGGAGGGCCTGCTCGTGCTCAACGACAATGGCCTCACCCACTTCACCTGCTGGTTCGTGGGCCAGCCCCTGCTCGACAACCCCTGGGATGCCCCCGAAGAAGAAGCTGCCGCCGAAGCACCGCGCCCCCTCGGCGAGCGCCTCATCGACCGCAACGACTGCAAGACCTGCCACAACACCTACAAACAAACGGTGGGCCCCGCCTATGTGGACATAGCGAAGAAGTACGCCTGGACCGAGGAGAACGTGCAGCGCCTCATGACCAAGGTGCGCGAGGGCGGCGCCGGCGTGTGGGGCGAAGGCGCTATGACGCCCCATCCCGACCTGCCTGAGGCCGACCTGCGCGCCATGGTCGAGTGGATCATGTCGCTCGACTCGATCGAGGAAGCGCAGATGAAGGCCCTGGCCGAGCGCGCCAGCGCCGGCGAGCTCGACTTCCAGCAGCCCAGCGAGGCGCCCGACGAGGAGCGCCTCTTCCCGGGCGTGGTGGCGCGCGTGTACACCTTCGACCGCGACATCAGCTCGCTGTCCGTTTTGGCGGAAGCCGACAATCCCGTCTTCACGGGTATCATCCCGGCCATCCACGCCACCGACGCCGACCTGGCCGAGCTGGGCGACAACTTCGCCATCGTGGTGGAGGGCTACCTGCGCATACCCAAAGACAACAATTACGTCTTCCGTCTGGTGAGCGACGACGGCTCGCGCCTCTACATCGACGGCAAGCTCGTCATCGACCACGACGGCCTGCACGGCGCCGACCCCAGGGATGGCGAGATCGCCCTGGCCGAGGGGGTGCATCCCCTCAAGGTCGAGTACTTCCAGGGGCGCGGCGGCAAGAACGTCTCGCTGCAGTGGCGCGCCTTCGACGCGGGTGAGTTCGAGGTGGTGCCGCCCGCCGCGCTGGCCCACGCCAAAGAGCAGGCCCCCGAAGGTGCCACCGCCCTGGGGAAAAGCACGCGCATCCCGGGCGACCGCTATCCGCTGCAGGACGTCCATCCGGCCTTCGACCTCAGCCAGGCCCGCCCCGACGACTTCCTGCCCAAGGTGGGTGGCATGGACTTCCTCAGCGACGGCCGCCTGGTGGTGAGCACCTGGGATGCCGCCGGCTCGGTCTGGGTGCTCGACAACGTGCAAAGCGGCGACCCCGGCCGCATTACCGTCAAGCGCATCGCCAGCGGTCTGGCCGAGCCGCTCGGCCTCAAGGTGGTGGACGACACCATCTTCGTGCTGCAAAAACAGGAGCTGACCAAGCTCATCGACCACGACGGCGACGAGCAGATCGACGAGTACTACACGCTGTGCAACGACTGGACCACCACGGCCAACTTCCACGAGTTTGCCTTCGGCCTGGTGTACAAAGACGGCTACTTCTACGGCACGCTGGCCATCGCCATCCTGCCGGGGGGCGCCAGCGCCAGCCCGCAGGCGCCCGACCGCGGCAAGGTGTTCCGGGTGGATCGCGCCACCGGCCAGATCGAGTTCATCGCGCACGGCCTGCGCACGCCCAATGGCATCGGCATCGGCGTGGACGACGAGATCTTCGTGGCCGACAACCAGGGCGACTGGCTGCCCGCCAGCAAGATCCTGCACGTGACGGAAGGGGCTTTCTTCGGCTCGCGCGCCGTCGATCCCGAGGGCACGCGCACGCTGCCCGTCAAGCCGCCGCTGGTGTGGCTGCCCCAGGACGAGATCGGCAACTCGCCCTCCACGCCGCTGGCCATCGACGTGGGGCCGTACAAAGGACAGATGATCCACGGCGAAGTGACGCACGGCGGCGTCAAGCGCGTGTTCGTCGAGCGCGTCAACGGCCAGTATCAGGGTGCCGTGTTCCGCTTCATCCAGGGCCTCGAGGCCGGCATCAACCGCATGGTGTGGGGCCCCGACGGCGCGCTCTACGTGGGCGGCATCGGCTCGACGGGCAACTGGGGCCAGACGGGCAAGCTGTGGTATGGCCTGCAGCGCCTGCAGTACAACGGCAAGCCCGTGTTCGAGATGCTGGCCGTGCGCGCCCGCACCAACGGCATGGAGATCGAGTTCACCGAGCCGCTCGAGGAAGGCACCGGCTGGAACGCCGACGAGTACGACGTGCAGCAGTGGCGCTACGTGCCCACGGCCGACTACGGCGGCCCCAAGGTGGACCTCGAAAAGCTGAAGGTGCTTTCCGCAAACGTCTCGCCCGACCGCAGGCGCGTCTTCCTCGAGCTGGAAGGCATGAAGCCCGGCCACGTGGTCTATATCCGCATCCCGTGGTGGTGGATCAGCGCCGAGGGGCGCGAGCTGTGGAGCACCGAAGCCTGGTACACGCTCAACTTCATCCCCGACAATATGCCGGGCTTCACGGCCACGCCGCCCGCACCCGTGCCGCCCAACACGCTGACCGAAGCCGAAAAGCAGGCTGGCTGGCAACTGCTGTTCGACGGCCAGACCACCAACGGCTGGCGCAACTACCGCAAGCAGACCATCGGCTCGAGCTGGAAGGTGGTCGACGGCGCCCTCATGCTCGACGCCACCCGAAAGGATGACGGCGGCTGGCAGGTGGCCGACGGCGGCGACATCATCACCGAAGACGAGTTCGACAACTTCGAGCTGCGCCTCGAGTGGAAGATCCAGCCCTGCGGCAACAGTGGCATCATCTACTACGTGGTCGAAGACGAACAATACGACTACGTGTGGCAGACGGGCCCCGAGATGCAGGTGCTCGACAACGCCTGCCACCCCGACGCCGCCATCGAGAAGCACCGCGCCGGCGACCTGTACGACCTCATCGCCTGCAAATACGAGACGGTGCGCCCCGCCGGCCAATGGAACCAGGTGCGCATCATCGCCCGCAACGGCCACCTCGAGCACTGGCTCAACGGCCGCAAGGTGGTCGAGACGGAGCTGTGGACCGACGCCTGGTGGGACCTCATCGCCCACAGCAAGTTCAAGGACATGCCCGGCTTCGGCCGCGCCCGCAAGGGCCACATCGCCCTGCAAGACCACGGCGACCGCGTCTGGTATCGCAACATCAAAATCCGCAGGCTGAGCCCGGAAGAGTGAGCCTGCTCCCGATGAAAAGGACACAGCCCCCTACCGATCGGCAGGGGGCTGTGGTTTTTTAGAAAAGAGTGCCGAAAAACTGGTCAGGCGGCACTTTGAAGTCGATTGGGCTTACACCGCACAAGCCTTTGTCTCTCAAAAAATCCAAATGCCCAAGTAATTGCTTGTCAGATGTGGCCAGATGAGAAATGCCTGGTTCGAGCTCGGCCTGGGCAATGAGCTTTACATCGTGCCAGATCACAGGCTTTGATGTAGTGGATCGAGTTTTCCTGCGCTGGTCAAATAGCTCACGTGCGTAATTTCCCGTCAACTGAGCGTGATTCAAGTTGAATGGCAAGACTGTAAGTACTTCCAAAGGCAACCTGTCCATCTTGCTTTTTACACAGAACTCTGCAATCGAAATGGTAGAGCAGAACAACCTTGTCTCTGCGGCCCGGAATCCTTTGAGGTACGCACACGCATGATCGTAATACTCTGCTGTTGGCCCAAGCAGCGCGATCAGGAAATTGGTATCCAATAGCACGCCTTCATTCTTCGCCACCATACCGAATCTCTTCCAACCATTTATCGATGTCCCTTACATCTTTCCAATCGTCTGCGGCCTTTTCGCGCAGTTCGTTCAAATATGCTTCCAGCGAGGCAGGATCATAGTGCTTCAAAATCCTCAAATCCAGTAGCTCGAGCGATTGCAAATCGAGTACATGTCCTTGCAGCTTCTTGCGACCCTTCACCCTTGCCTCCACCTGTTTGTACAGGATGTTCTGTTCGAGGCTTGCCAGAAAAGCCTCGTCTGTCCGGATGCGCACCAGGCCATAATCATCCGTTTGCAGGTGAATGTTGGGCTGGGTTTTGCCGCCGGCATCCACTACGATACCCCGCAGATAGAGCTCCACGGCATACCATATTTCTTTCGGTGGCTTCAGGTTGGTCGCGGGGTCGAGGACGAGCAAGGTCTCACTGTCTTTGCGGAAGCGGATCTCACAATCCCGCTTTCTTGCCCAATCCAGCAATCCCGATACGGCGCGGGCCGTGTCGCGGTCGAGGCCTTCGAGGCTTTGGTGTTGGTGCACCAGCGAAAGAATGCCTTCGGCCGTTTTCACGCCCTGCGGGAGGGTACTCAGGCGCGCTACGACGGAACCCTCGGCCAGCTCCAGCGCAATGACCGGCCGGTCTTTTTTCTTGCCCGGATAGAACAGCGGTTCCACCTGCACCAGCAGCGACACCAGATCGGCAATGTCGAAAGTGGCAAGCGACAGCTCCTCACCGCCCTTTGCCTTGCGCACCACTACGTCGAGATGATCTTTCCGGGTATTGGCCATGATTTGCGATCCGTTTACCGAGGTGGGAGGGTGCGCGCGTCATGTTTGCCTCACGCAAAGTCGCGCACTCCTCATTCTACCCTCCTCACTTCATGCGCTTTCCTCAAAAGTACGTGCTTTCGTCTTGAAAATAAAGTCGTTCGGTTCCCGTTGGTTGCGCCCCCAATGCAAAAAGCGCAGGCCGCCACCGGGGCATCCTGCGCTTTTCGTGCATACTCGCCTTTCGGCAAACTCAGCCTCCCTGCTGGCCGCCGATGCTGAGGATCTTGATCTCCACGCGCTGGTTTTTCTGACGGGCAGCCAGGCTGTAGCGGTCGTTAGGCACGATGGGATAGCGCTTGCCGTAGCCCTTGTAGGTCAGGCGCGAGGGGTCGATGCCTTTTTGCACCAGCCAGTCGACGACGGCCTTGGCGCGGGCCGTACTGAGGCGGTCGCAGTATTCGTGATCGGGGATGGTGTTGGTATGCCCCCCGATCTCGACCACCACGTCGGGGTTGTCGCGCAGGAAGCGGTAGATCTCTTCGAGTACCGGATAGGATTCTTCGCGGATCTCGTCGCTGTCGGCATTGAAGTAGAGCTGCTCGATGCGCAGCGTGGTGCCCGCCTTGATCTTGTCGCGGTCGAGCTCCTTGAGGATCCGGGGTGCTTCGGGCTCGGGTTGTGCCGGCTGCGGCTGCGGTTCGGGCTCGGGCTCGGGTTCGTTTTGCACCACGGGCGGCGTGGCCGGTTGGGGTTCGGGCGTGGCCGGCTGCTCGGGCTCGGTGCGCGGCGGCTCGGGGGTGGCAGGCACTTCCTCTGCCGGCTGCTCGGGCACCTGCGCCACCTCCTCATCGCACGGCACCGGATAGATGGGCGAGGCATTGTCGATGAGGATGTGGCCGTTGTAGGGGAAGAGGGTGGGCGTCTTGTAGTAGGCTTCGAGCACGATGAAGGTATGGTACTGCTTGGGCTCGAAGCGGAAGTTGTACTGCAGCCACCGCTCGTTGATCACCAGGTTGCTCTCGGCCAGCAGCTCGGCCTTGTTGCAATAGCCGGCGCCACCCCAGATGCGCAGCTTGGCGGGCGTGGTGTAGTTGGCCTGCTGGTTGCTCACGCGGCTCTGGCTCACGTAGATCAACGAACGGGCCATGTAGAGCGTGAACTCATAGCACTTGCCCGGCTCGAGGGGCCGCGACAGGCGCTGCGACACCATCTCCCAGGTGTCGTTGTCGCGCACCACCATGCCCAGGTAGCTCTGGCCGTCGTAGGGCGGCGTGGTCACCTCGAAGGCGCCGGGCTGCGTGTCGGGCGGGCTTTCCTCGGGGAAGCCGCAGTCGTACCACCCTGCAGGCGGACGGCTGGCCAGCGGCATGTCCTCGAAGGAGGGGTTGGCCAGCAATATGGGTTCGTCGTCGGTTTGTCCCCATCCCCACACCGTGGCGAGCATGGCGAGTGCTGCCAGTATCGTTGTTTTCCTCATCGAATCGAGCTTTTTTCCTGATTGTCTCGGCACTTTGAACGCAGCGCGTTGGCTTTTCGCATACATCGTGCCGCAAAAAGCACGAGTGCCATCCATCACGCAAACATTGAAATGCCGCGAATGGATGGCACGAGCGACGCTTTTTTTTACTTGAAGGCACTGATACCCGTGATGTCGTGGCCCGTGATGAGCAGGTGGATGTCGTGGGTGCCCTCGTAGGTGATGACCGTCTCGAGGTTCATCATGTGGCGCATGACGGGATACTCGTTGGTGATGCCCATGCCGCCGTGTATCTGGCGCGCCTCACGCGCGATCTGCAGCGCAATGTAGACGTTGTTGCGCTTGGCCATCGAGATCTGTGCCGGCGTGGCGCGTCCTTCGTTGGCCAGGGTGCCCAGGCGCCAGGCCAGCAGCTGCGCCTTGGTGATCTCGGTGATCATCTCGGCCAGCTTTTTTTGCGTAAGCTGGAAGGCGGCGATGGGCTTGTCGAACTGGATGCGCTCGAGCGAGTAGCGCAGTGCCGAGTCGTAGCAGTCGAGCGCCGCACCGATGGCGCCCCAGGCGATGCCGTAGCGCGCCTTGGACAGGCACGACAGCGGGCCGCGCAGGCCCTGCACCTCGAGGACGTTCTCCTTGGGCACGCGCACCTCTTCGAAGATGAGCTCGCCGGTGATGGAGGCGCGCAGCGACAGCTTGCCCTTGATCTCGGGTGCCGACACGCCCTTCCAGTCGCGCTCGACGATGACGCCGCGCACCTTGCCTTCGTCGTCCTTGGCCCACACCACGGCCACGTCGGCGATGGGCGAGTTGGTGATCCACATCTTGGCGCCGTTGAGGATGAAGGCGTCGCCGTCGTCGTGCAGGCGGCTGACCATGCCGCCGGGGTTGGAGCCGTGGTCGGGTTCGGTGAGGCCGAAGCAGCCGATCAGCTCGCCGGCGCCCAGCTTGGGCAGGTACTTGCGCTTCTGCGCTTCGGTGCCGTACTTGAAGATGGGGTACATCACCAGCGACCCCTGCACCGACGCCATGGAGCGCACGCCCGAGTCGCCGCGCTCCAGCTCCTGCATGATGACGCCATAGGCGATCTCGTCCATGCCGCCCCCGCCGTATTCGGCGGGCAGGCTGGGGCCAAAGGCGCCGATCTCGGCCAGCCCCTTGAACAGGTGGGTGGGGCACTTGCCCTGCTCGAAATAGTCTTCGATGATGGGCGATACCTCCTGCTTCACCCAGTCGCGCACGGCCTCGCGGGCCAGCCGGTGCTCTTCGGTGAGCAGCTCGTCGACGAGGTAGTAGTCGTGCCCCTGGTAGCGGTCTTCGCGGGCACGTCGCTGGATGCCGTCTTTGGTTTCTTTCATGGAAAAAAGCGTTTTGGTCGGTGGCCTGACGGCCGTTTGCCGGTTTTGAAATTGGTCAGGAACGAACAGGGGCAAAAGTAGGCAGAAGCCCTCTGTTTTTCACGGCAGTACTCGGGGCGATATGGCAGGCAGGCCGGCCCCGTCCATCCTCACGAAAAAAGGCGCGCCCGGCAGGGCACGCCTTGTACATGGTTCACAATCGGGTTCTTTCCTGAAGGTTCTATCGCAGGCGCAGGCCGCCGTACTCCAGCTCGGCGCGGATGATGCTGCGGGCGCCGGGGGTGCCCACGAAGCCTTTCACCTCGCGCGAGGTGGTCTGCTCGTGGTCTTCGCGCAGGTCGATGTCATCGGGCAGGCGCAGCGGCGCATAGCGGCCGCGGGCCTCGAGGCGATAGCTGGCGCCGGGCTCCACGCGCAGGCGCACGTCGGTGTAGCGGCTGCGCACGTCCACCTCGCCGAAGCCGCGCGCGATGCGGTCGATGGCCAGGTTGCCGTATTCGAGGTCGAAGGTGGCGCTGCCCGTGAGCGTCTCGATGCGGAAGTCGGTATAGCGCGCTACGGCTTCGAGTCGGCGCACCTGCTCGATCTCGAGGTCGCTGTAGCGGCCCTCGAACACCAGCTCGTCCACCTGCCCGAGTTCGTAGTTGTCGTAGCGCCCTTCGATGTCGAGGCGCTGGGCCGCGTCGAGCCACGTTTTGGAGTATTTGCTTTCGAGGCGCAGCTCGGCCAGCTCGCCGGCGCGCAGTTTGGCGTAAGCCAGCTCACCCGAGACGCGGGCAGCGCGGGGCAGGTTGCCGCTGCCATAGCCCAGGTAGAAGTGGGTGTGGCCCGTGGTGCCTTCGGCGGTGAAGTTGCCGTACTTGACCGACAGGTCGAGGTCGCCCTGCAGGGCGGCCACCCACACGTCGCCGTAGCGGTTGGTGACGGCCACGGTGTTGGCCGGCGGCAGATACACTTCGTAGTCGATCCGGAAATCGCTGCTCGACGAGCCCCAGCTCCACCAGCTGCTCTTCGACTCGATCTCGGTGACGGCGCTGACCGACGAGGGCGTATGGGAAAACTGGATGTCGATGCGGTCGAACACCTCTTCGGCGGCACTTTCCGAGCGCGCCTCCACCGTGATGCGCACCTCGATGCGCACGCGCTGCTTGTCCCAGGTGTGCACTTCCACCTTGCCGTAGCGGTTTTCGATGCGGGTGGTGCCATCGGCCGTGATGGGGTATTCCTTCTTGACCACCCGCACGAACTCCTCGAGTGCGGCGGGGGTGCGGGCCTGCGCGGGCACCAGCCACAGCAGGGCCAGCAGGCCAATGCCGATTTCAAATGCTTTTTGTTTCATCCTTTTGACTTTTAACCGTTGGGTGATTTTTGCGCTGGATGCGTTCCAGTACGCGTTCGAGAATGTCCAGTCGGGCCTGGTAATTGGCGATCATGGCCTGCACGATCGCCTCGTGTTCGCTCTCGGGCGCCTCGGCCAGTGCGGCCTTCAGCTCGCCGAGCACCTGGTCGAGCTGCGACAGGTCGCGCTCCACCTCGCGGCGCACGGCGGGGTCGTCGATGCGGGCCAGGCGCACCTGCACGGTATGCGTGTAGTATTGCGTCAGCTCGTCGAAGTCGGGCACCACTGCGCGCGCGATGGCTTCGGGCTGCTGCATGTGGTGGGCCATCCACTGTGCGCCGCCCAGGCCGCCGGCGAGCAGCAGGGCGGCGGCAGCGGCCACGGCACGCAGCTGGCGCCACAGGGGCACGCGCCGCCCGGCACGTTCGTGCGCGTCCATGCCCGCCTCGATGCGCTGCCAGAGGTGGGGGGGCGGCTCGGCCAGGTCGAACTCGGCGCGGTGCGCGATCACGTATTGCTCCAGCTTGTCCTTCTTCATGGTCGATGCGTTTTTGTGTGTGCAGGTGGCGGCCTCAGGCCACGCCCTGCGAGGCGCGCAGCAGCTCTTTCACTTTTTTCCTGGCGCGGTGGTACTGGCTTTTCGAGGTGGCCTCGCTGATGCCCAGTATCTGGGCGATCTCGCGGTGGTCGTAGCCCTCGAGCAGGTAGAGCGAGAAGACCAGCCGGTAGCCGTCGGGCAGCTGCATCATGGCGTCGTGGATGCGCTGCACGTCGAGCTGCAGCCGTTCGTCGTCGTCCTCGTCGGGGGTGTCGGACAGCCGGCTTTCGGCAGCCTCGTCCATCAGGGTGAGCTGCAGTTTTTTCCTTTTCAGAAAATTGATGCAGTTGTTCACCACGATGCGCTTGAGCCAGGCTCCGAACGACGACTCGTAGCGAAAGCTCTCCAGCTTGGCAAAGGCATCCATGAACGACTGCTGCAACAGGTCTTCGGCGTCGTGCGAGTTGCGCAGCATGCGCAGGCAGACGTTGTACATGGCCCGCGCATAGTGGCCATACAGCTCCTGCTGGGCGCGGCGGTCGCCCTGCTTGCAGCGTTCGATCAGTGCTCTGTGCGTGTCTGCGTAGTCCAAAAAGCGCGTAGTTTGGTTTTCCGGCCAGAACTGCTCTTCGCTCATCCAGTACCACCGGCAATGACACCTTGCGGCAAAAAGGGTTGCACCGCTCCCCTGGTGTGGGAAACGGTGCAGGCACATCGTTTACCGAAAGGTAACAAACTGGCAGGGAGCCGCCGGCTCAGAAGCGCGGACAGCCGAAATCCTTGTCGGGGCGCCAGGGCATGTGGCCGCCGAAAAGCACTTTCGAGAGGGTGATGCCGCCGGAGAAATACCAGTCGTCAGTGGCGGGATTGCCGCGCGCCGTGCCGGTGGGCAGATCCACGGGCTCGGTGCCCAGGTACTCGCCCGTGCGGTTGGCCAGCAGGGCCGCCAGCTCGCCGTGGGCGGCGGCCAGCTCGCGGTAGTTGACGTAGGTGGTGCTCACGTCGTCGAGGTAGTCGGTAAATGTTTTGCGCAAGCCCAGCTCCAGGCCCAGCGTCCAGCCATAGCCCAGGTGGATCTTGACGCCGCCGCCCATGGGCACGGCCACCTGCCAGAGCGCATAGGGCCGGGGCCGCCCCGGCATGCCCTGCCCCTCGGTGCCCAGCGGCTGCAGGGCGATCCAGTTGCCCTGGTACAATGCCTTGGGGTTGTGGTGGAAGACGGCCAGGCCGGCAAAGAGATAGGGCGCCACGGGATTGACCTTGTTGCCTTGCGGCAAAAATGGCACGAGGTGCCACTCGACGATGCCGGCCAGCTCCCCGATGTCGGAGCGGAAGCTGAGGTTGCGTTGGCGCTGCACCGGCGAGAACGCTTCGGCGTCGGCCGCCTCGATGCGCGCCCAGGTCAATGCCGTGCGCACCGACCAGCGCGGACGGATGTTGTAGCGCAGGAAGACGCCGGCGGAAGGGTTGAGTTTGCCCTGGTGGAAGCCGTCGGCCAGCGGCGACAGCTCGCCCTGGTAGCCCGACAGGCCGGCGTACAGGCCGGGCTCGACGCGTTGGGCGGACACTTCCGCCACGAAGACACAGCTCAGCAGCCATGCTACAAGCAATGATCGGTTCATGGTGTGGTATTTTGAGGTTGATCGATCGACACGGGGCGGGTCCAGGCGGTTCGAGGGGCAGGCATGGGGCCTAACGCGCATGTCAGGCCACATGATGTGGCCACGAGGGGCTTTGTTTGGCGAAAGCCGGATTTTTTGCGCCTTTCGGCAAATGGCAGTCGGCCCGCAGCAG
>CAYNYN010000099.1:0-3974 GCA_964401445.1 uncultured Saprospiraceae bacterium
CTTTTTGCAGTAGGCTCATGCCTGGGGTCTCCACTTACTTCAACCGCACTTCCTTTCGGAAAACGGGGTTCAGGGCCGTGCCTTCGACGACGGCTTCTGCTTCGATGCGATATGACGACTCGACCTTGTTGAGCCACTTGGCGAGGCGGGCCACGGGGCGCGCCAGCACGTTTTTCTTTTCCAGCTCATCGACGGGTGAATGGATCGGCGCAAAGGGCAGCGCGAAATCCATCTCGACGGGCTCTTCGGGATCCACGGGAATTTCCTCGTCGATGATCAGCTCGCCCAGCAGATACTCATCCACCAGCCGGTCCTTGCCGCGCCCGCGGGCGTAGCGCTCGACGAGCGCCAGGCGGATGCGCGTCACCACCTGCGGATGCATGGATTCGAGGCGGATGACGCCTTCCACCACCCCGCTGTCGGCAGCAATCTCGAACGGGACATCGACCGTGATTTTCACGCCTTCGATGCCCAACCACTGTTTTACCTTCTTTCCGATCATGACGCTGGCTGTTGTTTCCAGCCAAGATAGGCCTACAGGGTCTGGCTTCCGCCAAAATTCGACGGAAGGGACTGCCCCGACCGATGGAGGGCTTGCGATCAGACCATGCGGCGGTGCCAGCTCTCGCCCAGCGGCTTGACGAAAGCCGCGCGCAGGCTGCCCAGATCCTGCACGAGCGGGTCGAACACCGCGGTCTCGTCGTCGAGGACACCCTCGGCATACAGTCGGGCAAACTCGTCGCGCATGGCCGTGCGCACGCGCTGGCCATCCCACCACGCAAAACGCATGCGCTCGAACAGCTGCACGCCCAGTTCGGCCTCGATCTGTTTGAGCAGTTGTACCGAGGCATCGATGCTGCAGCCGCCCATGCCCACTTCGCTGGCGTCGGCCACGAGCACGATGAACTGGTCGAGCAGCACGCCGGCCCATGCCGGCACGGGGTGCCCGTGGCTTTTCCAGTTGGCGGCAAACTGCGTCAGTACGGGCTGCAGGCGCTCCTTTTCCGGACCGGAAAAGGGCCTGTCGGCCAGATAAACCCACACGCGGCTGTTGTCCGGGAAGTGTTTTGGCAATGTGCTGGCATATTCAGGGGCAATGGATCGTACTTCGGTCATTTGAAAACTATTTTGTCGTACATTTCGATTCAGCAAATATCGACAGCATTAATGAAACCAATTGACTGGCACCAGCGCACGGTGTGGATCACCGGCGCTTCTTCGGGCATTGGTGCCGCCCTGGCAGCCTCGCTGGCGCAAAAGGGCGCCCGGCTGATTCTTTCCGCGCGCAACATGGAAGGCCTCAAAGCCACCGCAAAACAATGCCGCATGGCGCGCGAGGTCTGGCTCATCCCCTTCGACCAGGCCAACTTCGACGAACACCCAGGCCTCGTGGAGGAAGTGGTAAGCATGAGCGGTGGCGTGGACGTGATGATCCACAACGCGGGCATTTCGCAGCGCTCGCTGGCCAAAGACACTCGCTTCGAGGTGGACAAACGCATCATCGAGGTCGACCTGCTGGGCCCCATCTCGCTCACCAAGGCCATCCTGCCCCACTTCCTCGAACGGGGGTCGGGCCACTTCGTAGTCGTCTCGAGCCTCGTCGGCAAATTCGAATCGCCACTGCGGTCGGCCTATTCGGCCGCCAAACACGGCCTGCACGGCTTTTTCGATTCGCTGCGTGCCGAGCTGCACGACCAGGGCATCCGGGTCACCATCCTTTGTCCGGGCTTCGTGCAGACCAACGTCTCCATCAATGCCCTCACCGGCGACGGCTCGCCACAGGGCCAGATGGACGAAGCCACGCGCAAGGGACTCACGCCGGAGGCTTTTGCCGAAAAGGCCATCCGCGCCATAGAGAAAGAAAAGGCCGAGGCCTGCATTGGCGGCACCGAGGCGCTGGCTGTGTACCTCAAGCGCTTCTTCCCCGGCCTCTTCCGTCGGATGATCCGAAGGGCAAAGGTGACCTGATGCCAGGTGGCGCGGCCGGCCACAGGCAGCCGCGCCACCCTCAATCAGAACAATCCCGTGATATTGCCGTCCTTGTCGATGTCGATGTGTTCGGCGGCGGGCTCTTCGGGCAGGCCGGGCATGCGCATGATGTCGCCCGTGATGGGCACCAGGAAACCGGCCCCTGCCGCGATCTCGATCTCGCGCACGGTCACCACGAAATCCTTGGGCCGCCCCAGCAGCTTGGGGTTGTCGGACAGCGACTTCTGCGTCTTGGCGATGCACACGGGCAACTGCTCCAGCCCCAACTGCCGGATCTTGCGCAGGTCGCGCTTGGCGCGCGGCGTGTAGTCGATGGCGGCAGCGCCGTAGATCTCCTTCGCTACCGTCTCGATCTTTTGCTCCACGGGCCACGACCAGTCGTACAGCGGCTTGAAGCGCCCCTGGGCCCGCTCGACCACCTCGACCACGGTGCGCGCCAGCTCCTCGGCTCCCTTGCCACCCTCGGCCCACACGCGTGCCTCTACGGCCTTGACGCCCAGCTCGGCGCAGTGGGCCTTGACGATCTCGATCTCCTCGTCGGTGTCGGTCGTGAAGCGGTTGATGGCCACCACGGGTTCCACGCCGAACTTGCGGATGTTCTCGAGGTGCTTTTCCAGGTTGGGCAGGCCGCGACGCAGGCCGTCGGGGTTGGGTTGTTGCACTTCGGCCAGCGGCACCTCGCCGTGGTACTTCAGCGCGCGGATGGTGGCCACCAGCACCACGGCTTTTGGCGACAGCCCGGCCGTCACGCACTTGATGTCGAAAAACTTCTCGGCCCCCAGATCGAAGCCGAAGCCGGCCTCGGTCACCACGTAGTCGGACAGCGACAGGCCCATGCGCGTGGCGATGATCGAGTTGGTGCCCTGCGCGATGTTGGCGAAGGGACCACCGTGGATGATGGCGGGGTTGCCTTCGAGCGTCTGCACCAGGTTGGGCTTGATGGCGTGCTTCATCAGCGCGGCCATGGCGCCCTGGGCGTTCAGGTCGCGCGCAAAGACGGGCTTCTTGTCGTAGGTGAAGCCCACGAAGATGTTGCCGCAGCGGCGCTTGAGGTCTTCCAGGTCCTCCGACAGGCACAGGATGGCCATGATCTCGGAAGCAGCCGTGATGTCGAAACCCGTCTCGCGCGGCACGCCCGACGAGGTGCCCCCCAGGCCGATGACGATGTGGCGCAGGGCGCGGTCGTTCATGTCCATGGCGCGCTTCCACAGCACGGTGCGCGGGTCGATGCCCAGCGAGCGCCGCTTGCTCTGCAGGTTGTTGTCTATGAGGGCGGCCAGCAGGTTGTGCGCCTTCTCGATGGCGGCGAAGTCGCCCGTGAAGTGCAGGTTGATGTCTTCCATGGGCAGCACCTGGGAGTAGCCTCCGCCCGTGGCGCCGCCCTTGATGCCAAAAACGGGCCCGAGCGAGGGCTCGCGCAGCACCACGGTGGTCTGCTTGCCGATGCGGTTGAGGCCCTGCGTCAGGCCTATCGACATGGTCGTCTTGCCTTCGCCTGCAGGCGTGGGCGAGATGGCGGACACGAGGATGAGGTTGCCATTGGCCGCCTTTTCCTTGTCGATCAGGTGCAGCGGCAGCTTGGCGATATAGGGCCCGAACTTGTACAATTCCGATTCGGGCACATTGAGCTGGGCCGCAATTTCTTCTATGGGACGCAGTTTCGCCTGGCGGGCGATGTCGAGATCGGTAGGCATGGCTGGTTTCGTTTTGGTCAGGTGATCGGATTCGGTTTTCCGGCCGGAAAATAGGGCACGCCACCGCCTCACAACGAAACCAGACGGGAGATTTTTGTCATTGCGCTTGCGCAAAAAAAGAGGGGCAGCCCGTTCGGCCACCCCCTTTAGTCACCATCCGAAACCTTTTGCATGCACTTGCAAAGCATAAGGTTTGGATGGCAAAATTATCGGCTCTTGCGCGTATGGGTTGTGATGGGGATCACTTTAAAAACGTGACCGTGACGCCGTAACACCGTGACGCGTGACGTC
>CAYNYN010000099.1:4074-11056 GCA_964401445.1 uncultured Saprospiraceae bacterium
CTACTTTTCGGGAAGAAAATCGCGTAACATGGATCCGCTGATCGCCTTCGCGCTCAACCTGGCGCTCTTCTTCCTCGCCCACAGCCTGCTGGCTTCCAACCGCCTGAAGGAGGCCCTGCGCAGCAGGACGCCGCGCCTCGCCGCCTGGTATCGGCTGGGCTACAACCTCTTGTTCCTGACCTGGTCGGCCGTGCTCGTCGGGCAATACCTGCAAATGGAACGGCACCCCCTGGTAGACTGGTCGCCGTGGCTGCGCGCATTCGGGCTGGTGCCGGCCACTGCCGGACTGCTCATCATGCGCAGCGCCTTCCGCAGCTACGACTGGGGCGAGTTCGTCGGCACGCGCTACCTCCGTACGGGCGGGCGCCCCGTGCACACCCACCTCGAGACCGAGGGCTGGAACCGCTGCATCCGCCACCCGCTCTACCTCGGGACGCTGCTGCTCATCTGGGGTATGGTCTGGCTTTCGCCAAACGACGCCCTCCTGACATTCGCGCTGGTGACGAGCGCCTACCTGCCGCTGGGCATCTGGTCGGAAGAGCGCAAGCTGGAAGCCGAGTTCGGCGAGACCTACCGGCAGTACAAGGCCCGCACGCCCATGCTCTTCCCCCGGCCCGACTGCCTGCGACGGATAGCGGACGATGGGCGTTAGACGATGGACGAAGGACGATGGACGTTGGACGCCGTCTCGTCGTCACGAAAAAAGCCACCTTGAGCGAAATCGCGTAAATTGGGATCGGGAACGCCCGCATCGCTGTCCGGAAACAGGCCATCCGTACCGTAGTCCGTTACCATCGCGTTAAATCGCCCCCTGCGCACCTCCCACCTGGCCCGAACGCGCATCCACCACGTACCATGCGGTGCCTCGCTTCGTATCATACAGTGCACCGGCTGCGTTCTTTCGGCCACGGCCACATTTGCACCAACCCTGAAACTCCACTGCCATGCGAATCATCTTTGCCATGACCCTCAGCTCGCTCCTGCTCTTCGCCCTTGCCGGCTTCCAGTCGCACCCCCCTCTGCCCGACGACTACGACAAAGCCTGGCACCAGATCGACAGCCTCATCCGGCACGGCAATCTGCAAACTGCCTACACGCTGGTGCAGCGCCTCGAAGAGCGGGCCTGGCAGGAAAGCAACCAACCCCAGTGGGTCAAAGCCATCAAGTATCGCGCGCAGCTGGAACGCGATCTCAACGACGACGAGCTGCGCACCGCTCTGGGCACCCTCCACACCGCCGTGGAAAAGGCTCCCCAGCCCGCCCGGGCCGTGCTGCAGGCCATGCTGGCGACAGAGCTGGGCAATTACCTCCAACAGAATGCCTGGGAGCTCGGGCAACGCACCCACAACCCCGACATCGACAGCCTGACGCCGGCTACCTGGACGCTGGAATACGTCGTGGGCCGGATCAACGATCTGCTCGAGGAGGCCCTGGCCACCGAGGCACTGGCCGAAGCCCGCACCGCCGACTGGCTGCCGGTGTGCCAGGGGCCCAGGGAAACCATCGAGCTGCGCCCCACCCTGCTCGATCTGGTGGCCGCCCGCGCCACCCGCGTCTGGCTGGATCTGGAAGACTACGTGGCGCACCCGCCCGAGCCGTTCGAACTCAAGAGCGAAGTACTGTTTGCCGACGTGCCCCGCTTCGTGCAGATCGAGCTGGACCATGCCGATGAGCGGTCGCCCCTGCGGCATGCCGTGCAGGCCTTTCAGGTGTGGCTGCGCACCCGCATGAAGGAAGACAACTTCGCCGCACTGCTCGATGCCGACCTGCAGCGGCTGGCGTTCATGCATCGCCACGCCACCACGCCCGGCAAGGACAGCCTCTACCTTGCCGCCCTCGACCGCTGGGAGGCACGCTGCTTCGGTCGGCGCCCCGTGGCCGAGGTCTGGGCCGCCAAGGCGCGTTTCTTTTTTGCACAGGGCAATGCCCGCCGCGCCACCGAGCCGGACCCCTGGCAACAGGCCGTCGCCATTTGCCGAAAGGCGGAGGAAAAACACCCCGACACCTGGGGCGCAGGCGTGTGCCGCCAGATCCTGGCACAGATACAGCAACCTTCCCTCGAAGCCGAACTCGACGAGGTGCTGCTGCCCGACGAGCCCGTCCTGATGCGCCTCGGGTGGCGCAACGTCCGCTCGGCACGCATGCGCATCGTGCGCCTCGACGCCCAGCGGGCCGCACAGTGGGCCCAATGGCAACGTGGCACGCAGGACGAGCGCGACCAGGCCATCGCCTGGCTCGAAGAATTGCCCGCCACCCGGACAGCGGAATGGCCGCTCGACGGCTGGCAGGACTGGCGGCAACACGCTACCGAGGTGGCCATCGAGCCGCTGCCTGCCGGCAAATACCTGCTCCTCGTGCAGGCCGCACATGCCTGGGGACCACAGCAAGCCACCTTCGTGCAGGAGGTGCAGGTGTCGGCCATCGCCTGGATGAAATGGCGGCATCCCTACCAGCGCGACGAGCTGTACGTGCTGCACCGCAAGCACGGTTACCCGCTCTCCGACGCCCGGCTCGAGGTGTGGAGCGCCAAATGGCAGCAGCGCAAATGGAGCAGGCAGCAGCTCGAACACACGCTCAACCCCGACAAGTACGGCGCCATCGCAATTCCCGAGCTCGACCGCCGCAGCAAGCGCTACACCTTCCGCTTCATACGGGGGGCGGACACCCTCGAAACTACGTACTCGGGCCTGATGTGGGACCAGGAATGGGGGCGCACCGCCACCCCCACCCGCCAGGCCCTCATCCTTCTGGACCGGCCCATTTATCGGCCGGGCCAACTGGTGCACTTCAAGATCATCGCGCTGGAGCGCACACCCGATAATCGGCCCCGCATCCTGCCCGACGAGGAGGTGCAGGTCACGCTCCAGGACGCCAACTGGCAGGAGGTGGGCACGCTTCACCTGCGCACCAACGAGTATGGCTCGGCGGCGGGCTTCTTCGTTTTGCCGGAAGGCAAACTGACGGGCATGTGGGCCCTGCATACCGACCTGGGCGACAGCCGGCAATCGTTCCCCGTAGAAGCCTACAAGCGGCCCCGCTTCGAGACCAGCCTCGAGGCGCCGGCGGCAGCCTTCCGGCTGGGCGACGAGGTGCGCCTCACGGGTATGGCCCGCGCCTACGCCGGCTATCCCATCACGGGCGCGCAAGTGGTGTGGCAGGTGGAACGGGCCAGCGAGTACGTGGGCATCCCGTGGTACGAGCGCATCTGGCTGCCCGAGCCCACGACCGACCGCGTGGCGCAGGGCCAGGCAACCACCGATGCCGAGGGCCGCTATCAGATCGCTTTTCGCGCGGCAGCGCCTCCCGTGCCCGACCCCCGCACGCGCTACCGCTTCACCATCACCGCCACCGTGACCGACGGCACCGGCGAGAGCCATACCGTCACCCGCCACCTGACCATCGGCCGCGAGGCCTTGCTCATCGAGAGCGAGGTGCCCGAAGCCGTATTTGCGGAAGCATGGGACAGCATCCGGGTGTCGCTGCGCAACCAGGCCGGCCAGCCGCTCGAGGCAAAAGCCACCGTCGGCCTGTACCGCCTGCGCGCCCCCGCCACCGACCTGCTGCCGCGCCCCTGGCCGGCACCCGACAGGCCACTCATCGACTCCGTCGCCTTTCGGCAAATGTTTCCGCACTGGGCGTGGCGGCACGAGGACCAGCCCGAGACCTGGCCGGTGGCCGCGCGCGTATGGCAACGCACCCTGCAAGGGAGCGACCTCGCGCTCGCGACCGGCGAAGGCGGGCGCCCCCTGCCGGCAGGCGCGTACCGCCTCGTGGTGGAGAGCACCGACCTCTTCGGCCAGCCGGTGCGCCACGAAAAACACGTCTTTGTGCTGGCACCCGGCGAAAGGTCGCCCCTGCCCGAGCCGCTGTGGGGCCAGGCGGAAGCCCCGACCGTCGAGGCAGGCCAGACGGCCACCATGCATCTGGCCACGGCGGGCGACGACCGGCCGGTACTCGTCATCCTCGAAGCCGCTGGCCGCATTTTGACCAGGGAATGGACGACGGTCGATCGCTGGGAGCGGTTGCAACACCGCACCCGACCCGAGGACCGGGGCGGCATGACGTGGCGGGTGTTCACGCTGATGCAGAACCGCGGCTACGTGGTGGACCAGCACATCGCCGTGCCCTGGACCGACAAGCAACTGACCATCCGCTACGGGCAGTTTCGCGACCGCCTCAAGCCCGGCCAGTACGAAGAATGGATGCTGCGCATCGAGGGCCCCGACGGCGGTCCCGCCCCGGCCGAGGTGGTCGCCACCCTGTACGACGCCTCGCTGGAGGCCTTCGCCAGCCATGCCTGGCCACACGACCTCTGGCCTCGATTCACCGGACACTCCTCATTCGATTGGGAAGGCATGTCGCCAACGGCGCTCCCCGCTTTCCGCAGCTTCTCCTACGGCAGTGGCGGCCCCGACAGCCGCACCTATCCCGAGCTGGTGCCGCTCGACCTGATGAGCTGGCGGGTGCACGCCTTTTACCGCATGGCCGACACCGAAATGGCGCCAATGGAAGAAAGCGCACCTGCCACGCGCAAGGCCGAACCCGCACAGGCGCCACCCACCCCGCCAGCACCCGAGGAAGCGCCACCCGCCGAGGAGGCCCCACCGGTGGCGCCGCGCACCCTCCTCGACGAGCTGGTGTTCTTCGAGCCGCAGCTCACCACCGACGCCAAGGGGCACGTCACCATACGCTTCCGGATGAAGGAAGCCATCACGCGCTGGAAGTTCCGGGCGCTGGCCCACACGAAAGACCTGGCCATGGGCTACGCCGAGCGCGCGGTCGTCACCACGAAAGACCTGCTCATCGTGCCCAACGCACCGCGCTTCGTGCGCGAGGGCGACCGCATCGGTTTCACCGCCAAGGTGGTCAACAACACCGACCAGCCGCGCCACTTCAATGCGGCGCTCCAGCTCGTCGATGCCCGCACGGGCATGGTCGTGTACAAGTGGCTCGACAACCCGCAGTTCAACGTCGAGGGCGAGGTGCCGGCTCACGGCAGCAAGGACGTGCAGTGGTGGTTCGAGGTGCCGCCCGCCGACGAAGTGCCGCTGCTCGAGTACACCGTCGAGGTCAGCTCGGCCGACCTGATCGATGCCGAGCGCTCCGTGCTGCCCGTGCTGCCCAACCGCATGCTGGTCACCGAGACACAGCCCATCACCGTGGCGCCGCGCGCCGACGAGCGCCTGCGCATCGAGCGGCTGCGCACGCCCGCCTCGCCCACGATGCAGCCCTGGGCGCTGACGCTGGAGTTCACGCCCAACCCGGCCTGGCTGGCCGTCAAGGCCCTGCCCTACCTGATGGAATACCCGCACCCGTGCAGCGAGCAGCTCTTCAGCCGCCTGTACGCCAACACGCTGGCCTCGGCCTTGGCCAACAGGCAGCCGCGCATCCGGGAGGTGTTCGAACAGTGGCAGCAGGCCGGCGCCGAAGCGCTCGAGAGCCCGCTTGCGCAAAACGAGGAGCTCAAGGCGGCCCTGCTGGCCGAGACGCCCTGGGTGCTCGATGCCCTTTCGGAAAACGAGCAACGCCAGCGCATCGCCCTGCTGTTCGACCTGCATCGGATGGCCTTCGAGCGCGCCAAAGCCATGGCCCAACTGCGCGACAACCAGAACGGCGACGGCGGATGGCCCTGGTTCCAGGGCGGGCCGAGCAGTCGCTACATCACCCAGTACATCGTCGAGGGCTTCGGCCATTTGCGCAAGCTGCAGGCCTTCGACCCGACGACCGACGAGGCGGCATGGCCCATGATCGAGGCCGCCATTCCCTACCTCGACCTGGCCCTGCTACAGGCCTACCGCGACATCGAGCGGCGCGTGCAGGAAGGCAAGACGCGCTTCGAGGACGACCACCTCGACGCACTGGCCATCCACTACCTCTACACGCGCACCTTCTTCGACGACCTGTGGCCCGAGCGCAAGGAGCTGGCGCCCGTGCTCGAATTCTACCGGCAGCAGGGCCGCAAGTACTGGCCCGCCCGCAACGCCTACCTGCAGGGCATGCTGGCGCTGGCCCTGCACCGCAGCGGCGACGAGGCCGTGGCGCGCACCATCGTGCAGTCGCTGCGCGAGCGCGCCATCCGGCACGACGAGCTGGGCATGTACTGGAAGCAGGAGCGCGGCTGGTGGTGGTACCAGCACCCCGTCGAGACACAGAGTCTGCTCATCGAGGCCTTCGCCGAAATCGACCCGCAGCCCGACGAGCTCGCAGCCATGAAGACCTGGCTGCTGCGCCAGAAACAGACGCAGGCATGGCCCACCACCAAGGCCACGGCCGAGGCGGTGTACGCCCTGCTCGCCTTCGGCGACGACTGGCTGGCGGAGGCCGCACCCCTGCAGGTCGAAGTGGGCAACCCCAAGGCTTTCCGCCATCCGCTCTGGAACCAAATGGTCGAGGAGGCCCGCCAGCATGCCGAGGCGGGCACCGGCACCTTCAAGGTGCGCTTCGACGGGGAGCTGCTCGAGCCCGAGCTGGGCGAGCTGCGCATCCACAACCCCAACGCACACACGGCCTGGGGGGCCGCATACTTCCAGTACTTCGAGCAGCTCGACCGCATCGAAGCCCACAACGCCGGACCGCTGCGCCTAGAGCGTCAGTTCTACCTCAAGCGTCCCACGGCTGCCGCTTTCGAGCTGGTGCCGCTCACAGGTGAGGTGGCCCTCCACCCCGGCGACGAGGTGGTGGCGCGCGTCGTCATCCGCACCGACCGGGCCATGGACTTCGTCCACCTCAAGGACATGCGCGCCAGCGGCCTCGAGCCGCTCGATGTGCGCAGTGGCTACCACTGGCAGGGCCGCGTGGGCTACTACCAGAGCACGCGCGACGAGGCCACCCACTTCTTCTTCGACCACCTGCCGGCAGGCACCCACGTGCTCGAGTACAGCCTGCGCGCCGTGCATCGGGGCACCTTCCGCACCGGCATCTCGACGCTGCAGTGCATGTATGCGCCCGAGTTTGCCGGGCACAGTCAGGGAGAGGTGCTGAC
>CAYNYN010000100.1:0-7151 GCA_964401445.1 uncultured Saprospiraceae bacterium
GCGCCTCCCATGACTATGAAAATTCACTCACCCATCCCTGTCTGTCTCTTTGGTGTCAGAGGAGCCAGAAGCCCTTGAGCTGCCAGCGACCGGCGTCCTTGTGATGCAGGAAGCTGAACTTGATCGATTTCTTTTCGAACTGGAGCAGATAGCTGCGCTCTTCGATTCGGCTGCCCACCCACCGGGCGTCGAACACGACCAGATCCTGGAACGGGCCCAACTCCTTGTGATGCGTTTCGAGGTATTCGCGCGCCTCGCGCAGTACGGTGCGTGGTGGTGCGCCTGCTTCGTTCTTGCTGATTCCGATCTGCGAAAGATCGAGGTAGATGTCCAGTGCATTCATGGTTCCCTTGTTTTGCCAGCAAATTGCAGCCGGCAAACGGGGCCCATCCGGATTTTTCGGAAATCCGGCACCGTGGCACCCCGAACGGCACCACCCGGCCGATAAATGGCACGGCTCAGTCCTGCGGGTCGGGCACGAACCTGATCGACAGCGAGTTGACGCAATGACGCACGTTTTTGGGCGTAAATCCTTCGCCCTCGAACACGTGCCCCAGGTGGCCACCGCAGTTGGCACACACGATTTCGATGCGGCGCCCGTCGGGATCGGGCTGGCGGCGCACCGCGCCCGGGATCTCGTCGTCGAAGCTGGGCCAGCCGCAACCCGAATCGAACTTGTCGGAAGCGCGATAGAGCGGCGCCTCACAACGCCGGCACACGAACGTGCCCTTGCCCTTGAAGTTCCAGTACTCCCCGCTGAAGGGCGGCTCGGTGCCCTTGTGCTCGATCACCCAGGCCTCCTCGGGGCTCAGCTCGTTCCATTCTTCTTTGCTCTTTTTCATGATCCGTGATTTTTGGTTCCCAACTACACCCGACCCATCGCCGGGTAAGGCGCACCAGTTCCCTGCAATGCTACGACCCCTCGCCCGATTTCCTTCCCGAAAAGGGCCAGCCATGGCCCCCCTTTTTCCACTCCGTCGAGTCGATATTTGTTTTTCAAAATTTTTTGAAAATAATTTTTTTGACACAAATAGCTGATTAACAATAAAAACCATTCTCATGATTTGAAAAAACCTTGAAAAAATCGGTGCACGCCTTGAAAACCACGCTCATTCCGTTTAACTTTACAGCACAAAATAGATCACACGATGACAACTGCCGAGTTCAACGACCGCCTCTCACGCCTTACCTACATGTTGCAGGGCTTCGCCTGGAACCTCACGCGCGACCGCGAAGCAGCCAGGGACCTGTTTCAGGAAACGGCCTGCCGCGCTTGCGCCAATCTGGACAAGTTTCGCCCCGGCACCAACTTCAAGGCCTGGATCTTCACCATCATGAAGAACATCTTCATCAACGACTACCGCCGGAAGAAGAAGACGCAAACCGTCTTCGACGACACCGAAGACCTCTACTACCTCAACGCGGGCAAGCAGACCATCCGCAACGAGGGCGATGCCAACGTGCTGATCGAGGAGCTCACCCACATGATCGACGAGCTGGACGACAACCTGCGCCTGCCCTTCATGATGCACTACGAGGGCTACAAGTACCAGGAAATAGCCGACGAGCTGGGGCTGCCCCTCGGCACGGTGAAGAGCCGCATCTTCTTTGCCCGACAGGAACTCAAGCGCCGCATCGGCGCGCGCTTCGGCGAGTTGCCCCTGACGGGATGACAAGGTCGCGACACCCCTGAAAACCAAAAAACAACGGCAGCCCCGAGGGGCTGCCGTTTTCGTTCGCGTCGGTCTTTCGTTTTGCGTGCAACGCGTGATCAGAACTTGAATCCCAGTTTGGCGAAGTAGAAAGCGCCGTTGGAACCCATCTGCACGGCATCCCACAGGCCACCCGTTTCGGTCTCGGTGTCCTGGGTGGTGGGATAGACGTTGAACAGGTTGTTGGCGCCGATGCGGAAGGTGGTGTGCTCGTTGAGGTCGATGGCGACCGTGAGGTCGGTCGTGATCTTGGGCTCGTACACGTCGAGCGTGCCGATCCAGTCTTCGAGCACCACCTCGCCCCAGCGCGTCAGGCGCAGGTTGGCGGTGAAGTTGCCCACGGTGTAGTCGGCCGTGAGGCTCATCTTGCTCTTGGGTGCCGAGGCCAGCAGGAAGCGCTGCTCGCGCGAGCCGAAGTAGATGTCTTCTTTGCCCTTGAGCTTGTCGCTGGTCTTGATGTCGCCCAGCTCCATGTCGTTGAAGTTGCCGGCATAGCTGAGGCGCAGGCGGCCGTCGCCCACGATCTGCGACCAGGTGAGGATGACGTCTACGCCGCGGGTGCGCGTGTCGAGGGCGTTGGTGAAGAACTGGGCTGCACCCACGCCGAGGGCCTTGAGCTCGTCGCCGATGTCGGGATCGGAGTCTTCGAAGGCGCCCGTCAGCACGATGCGGTCCTTGATGTCGACCATGTAACCGTCCACCGTGGCGGTGAAGCTGCCGAAGCGGGCCGTGAAGCCGGCGCTGAAGTTGGTGGCCGTCTCTTCCTTGAGCGGCGGGATGCCCAGCTCGCGCGTGATGGGGCTGTTGTTCTTGGCGATGATCTTGTCGACGGGCTGTCCGGCCACGAAGTCGGTGAAGGTGGTGTTGAAGTAGATCTGCGCCAGCGAGGGGGCGCGGAAGCCGGTGCTGGCCGAGGCGCGCACGGCGATGCGGTCGGTCAGCTCGTAGCGGGTGGCCAGCTTGCCGGTGAGCGTGTTGCCGAAGTCGCTGTAGTGCTCGAAGCGCAGGGCCGCACCCATCATGAAGCGGTCGGTGAAGTCGAATTCGCCATCGACATAGCCGCCGATGTTGGTGCGGATCTCGTCCAGCTCGTTGGAGGGCTGGAAGCCGGGGAAGCCCTGCGAGCCGCCCGGACGGCCCAGCACGTCGACCTGCACCACGCGGTTGTCGATCACGGTGTCGATGATGCCGTAGTTGCGCCACGAGCCCTCCTCACCGGCAAAGATCTCGTAGTTCTCGAGGCGATACTCGGCGCCGAAGGCCAGGTTCATGCCTTTGAGCACGTTGTCGTAGTAGCGCGTGAAGTCGAGGCCGGTGGTCTGCTGGCTGAGCTGGTAGCCGCCGGCATCGAAGCGGGTGGGCGACTTCTCGAGCAGCGAGGCGTTGAGCGTACCGTCGATGATGTAGTGGAAGCGGTTGGAGCCGTAGGTCGTGTTGAAGTCCACGTTCCAGCCTTTCCACTCGGTGCGCACGCCGGCCGAGAGCGAGCGGTCGGTGATGTTGGAGGTGATGTGCGGGTCGAAGCCGTTGGGATAGATGGCCGGCACGTTGCGGTCGCTGTCGGGGTCGCGCGTCCAGGCATACGCGTCGGTATGGCGGAAGTTGAAGCCGCCGAAGGCATACACCTGCGTCTGCTCGTCCACGGGCACCATGGCGTTGAAGAAGGTGCCGAAGTTGTCCACTGCGGCATCGCCGAACTGGCGGCGGTAGATGTCGAACTTCGCCGGGTCGGCCGGACGGTTGGTATGGGCGCGCGAGGTGTAGTCCATCGTCAGGTTGATGAAGCCGCCCTTGTCGCCGATGGGCAGGCCGTAGTTGGCGTTGGCCTGGAAGGTCTCACCGTCGAGCGACTCGGTCTTGAGCACCTCGTCGATGGGCGGCCTGGCGTTGTGGGCACCCACGTTGATGCCGCCGCTGAACTCGTTGACCGACGACTTGAGCACGATGTTGATCACGCCGGCGATGGCATCCGAGCCGTACTGGGCCGAAGCGCCATCGCGCAGGATCTCGATGCGCTCGATGGCCGAAGCGGGGATGGCGTTGAGGTCGGTACCCGTGTTGCCGCGACCGCGCGAACCGAAGATGACGATGAGCGACGACTGATGGCGGCGCTTGCCGTTGACCAGTACGAGCGTCTGGTCGGGACCCAGGCCGCGCAGCGAGGCCGGGTCGATGTGGTCGGCACCGTCGGCGCCCGACTGGCGGTTGGCGTTGAACGAGGGCGCCACGTAGTGCAGCAGCTCGTTGACGCTGAACTGGCCCGAGTTGGCGGCGATGTCGTCCATGTCGATGATGTCGATGGCTACGGGCGACTCGGTGGCCGTGCGGTTGAGGCTGCGCGAGCCTACCACCTCGACGCCGGCCAGCGCGATCCCTTCTTCGAGCGTCACGTTCAGCTCGGTACGCCCTTCCAGCGCCACTTCCTTCGGCGCATAGCCTACGTAGCTGAAGACGAGCGTGGCTTCGGGGTCGGACACCTCGAGGCGGTAGTTGCCATCGAGATCCGTCACGGTACCGTTGTTGGTACCCTTCTCCACGATGTTGACGCCAATGAGCGCAAGGCCCTCCTCATCGGTCACCTTGCCCGTCACGACGTGCTGGGCATGCAGCACGGCACCGGTCCATACCAGTGCACACAGAATGGTGAGCAGTTTTTTCATCCGTACTTGTTTTTAAGGTGGTTGAGCAATGAGATCGTTTTGCCTGCCAAAAATAGGGAAACATGCCTGACAAACGACATTTTCATTTTTCATTCAAAATGCCCGCAAAACGAAATGAGCCTGAAAGGGAAGATTGTCCAGATGACGAGCTGACGGACCTTGGACGATGGAAGCAGAGCGTGCGTGAGGCGTGAGGAACAACGTTCCGTGCCGTTGCGCCCCCGATGCTCGGCCTGTCCCGACCCCGAGCATCGGGGACACGCTTTGCGTCCTTTGCGGGAGGACGGAAAGAACCGATTGGACCGGAAAATTCCCCCCATTTTGCGGCAAGCAAAGGAGTCACGAGCGGAGAAGTCGGCCAAAAAGCAGAAAAGAAAAGCGGTTGGAAACCTGGGGGGCATTCCAACCGCAACAAGACAGGGATGGGGGGAAAGATTTTTCAGGATGATGCCTCGACGGAAGTGCACCGTCAACACAAATTATTCAAAAACAATGCCACAAATATCAAAATCAACTAAAAAACAAGTTATTACAAGTTTGCAGAAATATTATTTGGCTTTCCCATATTTTTTGTCATCCACCTGACGCACGCATTGGAATGGCCGCTATTCCGTCACGAGTCGGAAGCCCACGCCGTGGATATTCTCGATTTTGACGCGGGGGTCGCGGCGCAGGTATTTGCGCAAGCGGGAGACGAACACGTCGAGACTGCGCCCCAGGAAGTAATCGTCTTTTCCCCACACGCTTTTCAGGATTTCGGAACGGGGCACCACCCTGTCGGCCCGTTCGGCCAGATAGCGCAGCACCTCGGCCTCGCGCTGGGTGAGCCGGCGTTCCTGCTCGGGGTGGGTGAGCATGAGATTGGGATAGTCGAAATGGTAGGCGCCGATCTCGAAATGCTCGGGCGGAGCCGCCTCCACCACCTTGCGGCGGCGCAGGAAGACCTCGATTTTGAGCACCAGCTCTTCGATGCTGAAGGGCTTGGTGATGTAGTCGTCGCCGCCCAGGCGCAGCCCCTGGATGCGGTCTTCCTTTAGCGAGCGGGCCGTGAGGAAGAGGATGGGCACGTCCTGGTCTCGCTCACGGATGGTCTCGGCCAGGGTAAAGCCATCGACGCGGGGCAGCATCACGTCGAGGATGCACAGGTCGAACGACTGTTTGGCGAAAGCCTCGAGGGCCGCCTCGCCGTCCTGCACCCACACCACCTCGTAGCCCTGCAGCTCGAGGTTGTCGCGGGTGACGAAGCCCAACTGCGGATCGTCTTCGACATACAACAGGCGCGCCCTGGCGGCATGGTCGGTCTGGCTCATGGTGTACAGGTTTTCATCTGGATGGTCACGGTCGTGCCCTGGCCCGGCACACTGTCGAGGCGGATCTTCCAGCCATGGGCCTGGCAGATGCTGCGCACGTAGTACAGCCCCAGGCCGAAGCCCTTGACGTTGTGCACGTTGCCCGTGGGCACGCGGTAGAACTTCTCGAACACGCGCTGCTGGTGTGCCTTGTCGATGCCGATGCCTTCGTCGCGGATCGACAGGCAGAGCATGCCGTCTTCGTTGCGCGTGTGCACCTCGATGCGGGGCACGTCGCGGCAATATTTGACGGCGTTGTCGAGCAGGTTGTGCAGGATGTTGGTCAGGTGCACGCGGTCGGCCTCGACGCAATCGCGCACGGCATCCAGCCGGCATTCGAGGCTGCCGCCCATGTCTTCCACCTTGGTGCGCAGCGCGGGCAGGATGTGTTCGAGCAGGGCGTGCAGGTGGATGGGCTCCTTGTTGATGTGGAAATTGTCGCGCTCGAGGCGCGCCAGTTGCAGCACCTTCTCCACCTGGTTGTTGAGGCGCTGGCTCTGCTCCTTGATGATGTGGGCGTACTGGAACAGGCGGGGCTGCTGCTGCACCTCGGGGCTCTGCAGAAAGACGTCGGCCGAGATGCCGATGGTGGAGATGGGGGTCTTGAACTCGTGCGTCATGTTGTTGATGAAGTCCTTCTGCATCTCCGAGAGGCGTTTCTGCCGCAGGATGATGAACATGGCATAGGCGAAGAACAGCACCGTGAGCAGCAGGATGGACGAGAAGATGGTGGTCAGCTTCATGTTGCCCAGGATGTAGGAGGTGCGCCGCGGGAAGTGCACGCCGAAGTAGTAGGTGAACTTGTCGTACACGGGCAGGTTGTCGCGCCGGATGAGCGTGCTGTCCACGCCCGGCTGGTAGCTGATGTAGTTGCCGTACACCATCTTGTTGGTCGCGCAGTCGTAGATGCCATACTCGAAATCCTCGTTCAGGCCCACGGCCTCCAGCTCGCGCCGCAGGAAGTACTCGAGGTTGTTGGCGTTGATCACGTCGTTGACGTTGACCACGTAGTAGTTGGCCGACACGCGGTTGATCAGGTCGTAGGTGGGCAAGGGGCTGCCCATGCGCTCGAACTCGCGTGCCACGTTCAGCAGCGCGATGCGCACCTTGTCGTCGAACTCCTTCTCCTTGATGTTCCAGGTGCTCCACACCAGCCACGTCTGTATGGCGATGACGCTGACGATGGCCACCGCCCCCAGCAAGAGCACTCCGCGAACCGTACTGTTTTTCACAATCGTCGAGTTTTTGAAAAGCCCCCGCCCTGCCGCGCGGCAAAGGTAGCGCATGTCCGGCATCGGCATCCATCCACTACTACAACGCTACGTCAGGGCCCTTTGCTTTCCATCCTTCCTGCGGCATGCCGTATCTTCAGTCAATGCGCATCCGGCTTTCGCCAAATGGCGCCTTTCGGCAAAAAACGCCCGGCCCCG
>CAYNYN010000100.1:7251-10983 GCA_964401445.1 uncultured Saprospiraceae bacterium
GTCACGCTCACTCAAAAAAAATCTGCCACATGCTACGCTGTTACCTCGCCACCCTCGCGCTCCTGCTTTTCTGCCTTTCCGACAGCCACGCCCAGAGCTTCCTGCGCACCCACGGCAAAGCCATCGTGAACGAGGAAGGCGACACCGTGCTGCTGCGCGGCATGGGTCTGGGCGGCTGGATGCTGCAGGAAGGCTACATGCTCCAGACGGCCTCCTTTGCCAATGCCCAGCACCAGATTCGCGCCAAAATCGAGGAGCTCATCGGCCCCGACGACACGCAGGCCTTCTACGACGCCTGGCTGGCCAACCACGTGCGCAAGCGCGACATCGACTCCATGGCGGCCTGGGGCTTCAACTGCGTGCGCCTGCCCATGCACTACAACCTCTACACCCTGCCCGTCGAGGAAGAACCCGTGCCGGGGCAGCACACCTGGCTCGACAAGGGCTTCGCGCTGACCGACAGCCTCATCGCCTGGTGCAAGGCCCACGGCATGTACGTGCTGCTCGACCTGCACGCCGCACCCGGCGGCCAGGGTCAGGACGAGGGCATCTCCGACTACGACCCCACCAAGCCTTCGCTCTGGGAGAGCGAGGCCAACCGCGAAAAGACGGCTGCCCTCTGGAAAAAGCTGGCCGAGCGCTACGCTGACGAGCCGGCCGTCATGGGCTACGACCTGCTCAACGAGCCCAACTGGCCCCTGCCCGGAAATGCCCTGCTGCGCCAGCTCTACGAGCGCATCACCGACAGCATACGCAGCGTCGATACCGTGCACATGATCTTCATCGAGGGCAACTGGTTCGCCAACGACTTCACGGGCCTGACGCCCCCCTGGGACGACAACCTCGTGTACAGCCCGCACAAGTACTGGTCGTTCAACGACCCGGGCTCCATACAGTGGGCGCTCAACATCCGCGACACCTACGACGTGCCCGTCTTTTTCGGCGAAGCCGGAGAAAACTCGAACACCTGGTTCCGCGACGCCATCCGCCTGTTCGAATCGGAAGGGCTGGGCTGGGCCTGGTGGCCCCTCAAGAAAGTCGAATCCATCTCCTGCCCGCTGTCGGTCCCCAAGCCGGCCGGCTACCAGCAGCTGCTCGACTACTGGGGCGGCAGCGGACCGGCACCCACGGCCGCCCAGGCGAAGGACGCCCTCATGGCCCTGGCCGAAAACCTGAAGACGGAGCACTGCGTCTTCCAGCCCGACGTCATCGACGCCATGTTCCGGCAGGTGTACGACTCCACCACCGTGCCCTACCGCACCTTCCACCTGCCCGGCCCCCTGCAACCCACCGACTTCGACATGGGCCTGGTCGGCATCGCCTACTACGACACCGACGTGGCCAACTACCACGTCAGCACGGGCAACTACACGGCCTGGAACCAGGGCTGGGCCTACCGCAACGACGGCGTGGACATCGAAAAAACCGGTGACCCGCTCAACGACCACGGCTACCACCTGGCCTGGACCGAAGAGGGCGAATGGATGCAGTACGACGTGGTGGTGGACCAGGGCGGCCTGTACGACATCGACATCCGCGTGGCTTCGGCCACGGGCGGCGGCGTCATTCACCTCGAAGCCGACGGCACCGACCTGACGGGCTTCCGCTACCTGCCCAACACGGGTGGCTGGCAGCTGTGGCAGACCTACACCATCTCCAACGTCGTGCTCGACGCCGGCCCGCAAAAGCTGCGCCTCTACATCGACGGGGCAGGCAACAACATCGGCCCCATGGAGTTCAGCTATCAGGGTCCCGCCACCTCCGTCAACGCCCGTTTCGTATCGGCCGTCACCCACGACGAGCACACCATCCGCCTCACGCTGAGCAAGGCCCTCGCAGCTCCCCTGCCGCCGGCGCCCGCCGGCTTCTCCCTCTACGACGACGGCGTGGCCGTGCCCGTGACGGGCGTGGTGCAGGATGCCGACCATCCGCGCGTGCTGTGGCTCACCACCTCCCACACCTTCACCTACCAAGACGAGATCAACGTCAGCTACGACGACGCGGCCGGCCTCGTGGCCACCGACGGCACGCCCCTGTCCGGCTTCCTGTTCCGCATCGTGACCAACACCCTGCCCGTCCTGCTCGAAATTCCGGGCCGCATCGAAGCTGAAGCCTTCTTCCGCCAGTCGGGCATACAGACCGAGCCCACCACCGACGCCGGCGGCGGCCTCAACATCGGCTTCCTCGACCCCGGCGACTATGCCGACTACTACGTGCGCGTGGCCGAGGCGGGCCTCTACCGCGTCGACTACCGCACCGCCTCGGAAAGCGCCACGGGGGGCCTGGCCCTCCAGCTCATCGACGACGAAGCCGACCCCCAGGTGCTGCACACCGTCACCTTCGCCCCCACGGGCGGCTGGCAGACGTGGGCCACCACCAGCGCCGAGGCCCTGCTGCCGCAGGGCATCCACCGCCTGCGCATCTTCATCACGCAACCCTCCTACAACCTCAACTGGATGGACTTCACGCTGCTGAGCACCGATACGCGCGAGGCCCGGGCCGCCGACGCCATCCATCTCTACCCCAACCCCGCCACCACGGCGGCATGGCTCGAGGCCGAGGACGCACCCGCCGCGCTGGTGCGCCTCAGCGTGCACGACCTGCTGGGCCGCCAGGTATGGCAGCAGGGTGCGCCTTTCGGCAAACGCTTCCGCGTGGAGCTGCCGCTGCATCGGCTGGGTACGGGCACCTGGCTGGTGCGCCTGTACTTCGCCGACGGCACGACTACCATCAAAAAGCTGGTGGTGATGGAATGACGCAGGGGCGGGCGCGCTACGGCTTGCCGCCGACCACGATGACGATTTCGCCGCGGGGCGGATGCGCCTCGAACCAGTCGATCAGCTCGGCCAGCGTGCCCCGCACGTATTCCTCGTGCACCTTGCTCAGCTCGCGGGCCACGCAGGCCGCGCGCTCGGGACCGCAGTGTTCGGCCAGCTGGGCCAGGCATTTCTGCAGGCGGTGTGGCGACTCGTACAACACGAAAGTATGGGGCAGCTCGGCCAGCCACTGCAGGCGCGTCTGGCGGCCCTTCTTGTGCGGCAGGAAGCCTTCGAAGAAAAAGCGGTCGCAGGGCAGGCCCGACGCCACCAGCGCCGGCACGAAGGCGGTGGGGCCGGGCAGGGCGCTGACGGGCACGCCGGCAGCCACGCACGCCCGCACCAGCAGGAAGCCCGGATCGGAAATGCCGGGCGTGCCGGCATCGCTGACCAGGGCGAAGGTGCTGCCCGCAGCCATCTGCGACACCAGCGTCTCCGTCAGGCGATGTTCGTTGTGGGCGTGGTAGGCCTTGAGGGGCGTGTGGATGTCGTAATGCGCCAGCAGCTTGCGCGTGGTGCGCGTGTCCTCCGCCAGGATGAGGTCCACCTCTTTCAGCAGGCGCAGGGCACGCAAGCTGATGTCTTCGAGGTTGCCTACCGGCGTGGGGACGAGGTACAACATGAATGCAGGATCTACTCTGCGGGATGGAGCTGATAGGTGTACGTCTCCATGATGACGTTGGCCAGCAGCTTGTCGCAGGCCGTCTCCACCTTCTGACGCGCCTCGGCCTCGTCGGCCGCCTCGACCACCATGCGGATGTGCTTGCCTATGCGCACGTCTTCCACGCCTTCCACACCCACGTTTTTCATGTTGCGGGCCACCGTCTTGCCCTGGGGGTCGAGCAGTTCCTTGCGAGGCATCACGTCGATTTCAGCTACGTATTTCATTCGGCATCTTTTGAAAATGGTTGAGCGT
>CAYNYN010000101.1:0-10963 GCA_964401445.1 uncultured Saprospiraceae bacterium
GTCAGGCTCGGCGTCAGGGCGAGGTGGTGTCGGAAATGGGCGGCCTCCCCTTCGTGGGGGGAGGGCTCGTGGTCGTGTGCCACCATGTGCTGGGCCGTGAGGGGCGCAGCGACGAACAGGCTGGCAGCAAGCAAAAACACAAGGCGGTTCATAAACTGTGGTTGAGGTGATCGTTTGCCGGCCAAAGCTATGCCGCCCCTGCCGGGCCGATCGTAACCGCCTTCACAAAACACGCATGCGCCACCCCGCCAGAGCGGGGCAGCGCATGCCGGTGTCGTGTTTTTGCGCGAAGCGCTCAGCAGTAGGCCTCGTAGGCCATCTTCAGGTTTTCGGCAATGACTTCGGCGGGTCGCCCTTCGATGTGGTGGCGTTCGAGGAAATGGACGAGCTTGCCGTCCTTGAACAGGGCAATCGAGGGCGACGAGGGCGGATACGGCAGCAGGTACTCGCGTGCGCGCGCCGTGGCGGCCTGATCTACGCCGGCAAAGACGGTGACCAGGGTGTCGGGCTTCTTGTCGCCCTGCAGCGACAGCAACGCGCCCGGGCGCGCATTGGCGGCCGCACAGCCGCATACCGAGTTGATCACGAGCAGCACCGTGCCTTCCTTGGCGCCCAGCACCTCGTCCACCTCGGCGGGGGTGGTGAGGGCGCGGAAGCCGTTGTCGGTGAGCTCTTTTGCCATAGGTGCGGTGAGTTCGGGTGGATACATGACTATTCGCGTTTTGTGTGTCCGAAAATGTGGTGCAAAGGTAAGGTGCCTGCCTGCAAGCACAGGCCGATGTGGTATGATTAACCCGTGGCGCGGCGTTCCGGTTTTGGCAGGCAGCAAAAAACAACGAGCCGGCCCAGGGGTTAAATACTGTTAAAGGCTGCGAGCCGGAACCGGCGGAACACCTAACTTTCCGAAGAGGACGGCCTTCCGTGGGCGATTACTCGTTTTGCGCAAGCACATGCACTACAAATGGACAAAAGGACTTTCTGGATCGTCATCGGCCTGATGGGCATCGCCCTGATAGGGCTGAGCTGCCTGCAGGGGTATTGGATCCGCTCGGCGCTCGAGCTCAACGAGCAGGAGTTCGACAACCGCGTCATCGCGGCCCTCAACGAGGTGGCGCGCCGGCTCGAGTACGACGAGCAGCTCGAAGCCTTCAACTACCTGCAGAACGGCTACTCGCGCAGCTTCATCGAAAACGAGGTGCGCCAGAAGATCGAGTCGGGCCAGCTCGGCAACCTGTCGTTCACGCTGCGCGTCGAGCATTACTCCACCCCGTCCATCGCCATCGACAAGGACCAGCTGCTCGATTTCCTGCTCGACGAGAACGCTTGCCAGTGCCCCGAGTGCCAGGCCGAACGCCAGCGCCACTTCGCCAGCCTGATCACCTACTTCAAGGGCCTCGATCTGACGCCCATCGTCGAACGCATCAAGCTGCCCAACCTCGACCGCTACCTGCGCCAGGAGCTCAAAGACCGCGGCATCGACACCGAGTTCAAGTACGGCGTCTATTCCAACCGCAAGCGCAGCTTCGTCATTGCCGACGGCCACTATGTGGTCGAAGACCCCACCACGCAGCCCACCCGCCAGGGCTACAAGAACCTCTACACCTCGCCCTATCGCGTGTCCCTGTTCCAGAAAGACGGCACGCCGCCGGGCCTGCTGATGGTCTATTTCCCCAACCGCAGCAGCTTCGTCTGGAGCTCGGTGTGGCAGGTGCTGCTCACCACCATCCTGTTCATCCTGCTCATCATCGGCACCTTTGGCTGGACCGTCTACACCGTTTTCCGACAGAAAAAGCTGTCGGAGATGAAGAACGACTTCATCAACAACATGACGCACGAGTTCAAGACGCCCATCGCCACCATCTCGCTGGCCGCCGACAGCATCACCAGCCCCATGGTGCTCACCGACACGGCCAAGGTGCGCCGCTTCGCCGACATCATCAAGCAGGAAAACCGCCGCATGAACGAGCAGGTCGAGAAGGTGCTGCAGATGGCCAAGATCGACCGGCGCGACTTCAACCTCAAGGTCGAGCCGGTGGACATGCACGACATCATCCACAGCGCCGTGAGCAACATCAGCCTGCAGGTGGCGCAGCGCGAAGGCACCATCGACACCCAGCTCGAGGCCGAACAGGCCGTCATCGATGGCGACCGCACGCACCTGACCAACGTCATCTACAACCTGCTCGACAACGCCAACAAGTACTCGCCCGAAAAACCGGAAATTGTCGTGCGCACACGCAATGCCAACGGCCACCTCGAAGTTATGGTGCAAGACCACGGCATCGGCATGAGCAAGGAGGCACGCAAGCACATCTTCGACAAGTTCTACCGCGTGCCCACCGGCAACGTGCACGATGTGAAGGGCTTCGGCCTGGGGCTCAGCTACGTCAAGGCCATGGTGGAAGCCCACCACGGCACCATCGCCGTCAAGAGCGAGCCGGGCAAAGGCAGTACCTTTACCCTGCGTTTCCCGCTGCGCCAGGCCTGAGCCCCGTGCTTTTTGCCTTTCGGCAAACACCACCGGCCCGCACGAACCGACCCAAAAAGGAACACGCCATGACCGACAAGACGACGACCGCAAAAATCCTGCTCGTAGAAGACGACAAAAACTTCGGCGACGTGCTCTCGTCCTACCTCGAAATGCACGGCTACGACGTCACGCTCGCCACCGACGGCATCGAAGGCAAGGAAAAGTTCGGGCAGGACCGCTACGACCTGTGCATCCTCGACGTGATGATGCCCAAGCTCGACGGCTTCACGCTGGCACGCGAGATCCGCGCCCACGACGAGCACACGCCCATCATCTTCCTCACCGCCAAAACGCTCAAGGACGACGTGCTGGAAGGCTTCCGCATCGGCGCCGACGACTACATCACCAAGCCCTTCAGCTCCGAAGAGCTGCTCTACCGCATCCAGGCCATCCTCAAGCGCAGCAAGCCCCAGACCGACCCGCGCGAAGAGCAGAAAGAGTTCACCTTCGGCAAATTCCACTTCCACTACCCCACGCGCATCCTCACCTTCGACCCCGGCGGGCCCAACGAAGACAAGCGCAAGCTCTCGCCCAAGGAGGCACAACTGCTGCGCCTGTTCGCCATCCACCTCAACGAGGTGCTGCCGCGCAGCGAGGCCCTGACCAAGATCTGGGGCGAAGACAACTACTTCACCGCACGCAGCATGGACGTGTTCGTCACCAAGCTGCGCAAATACCTGCGCCCCGACCCCAACCTCGAGATCGTCAACATCCACGGCAACGGCTTCCAGCTCGTCGAGAAAGACAAGGCGCATACCTGAGTGGCCTCGAGAAGAGCGTTGAGGGTGACAGACGTGACAACGTGACACCGTAACGACGTGACGACGTAATCTTCTATCGTCCATCGTCCATCGTCCATTCAGTAATCTCCTTTCAACCCGTTCCATCATGAAAAAACAGCTCTACCTCCTCATCTTCCTCTTCGCCTTCCAGGCCAGCCTGCTGGCGCAGGACACCGGCATCCGGTTTATCCACGAAGAGTGGCAGACGGCCCTGCAGCAGGCACGCGAGCAGGACAAAATCATCTTCGTCGATGCCTACACCACCTGGTGCGGCCCCTGCAAGTGGATGGCCAAAAACACCTTCACCGACGAGGCTGTCGCCAAATTCTACAACGAGCACTTCGTCAACGTCAAGCTCGACATGGAAAAGGGCGAAGGCCTCGAGTTCGCCAAGCAATACGGCGTGCGCGCCTACCCCACGCTGCTCTTCATCGACAAGGAAGGCCAGCTCGTGCACATCGGGCTGGGCGCCCGGCCGCCCGAGATGTTCATCGAGCTGGGTGAGGCCGCCCTCGACCCCGACCGCCGCGTGGGCGAGCTGATCCGCGCCTACGAACAGGGCGAGCGCGCACCCGACTTTTTGCGCAAGTACGCCCTGGCTGCCCTCGACGCCGGCTTGCCGCAGGCGCCCCAGCTGGTGGACGAATACCTGCAAACGCAGGACGACTGGCTCACCGAAGAGAACGCCGAGCTGGTGGTCAAGGGGCTGCAGGCCGTGCGCTACGACCGCATGACCCAGTCGCCGCTGTTCACTTTCGTAAAAGACCACCTCGAGGAGCTGAGCCCGTACCACGATCGCGCCGAGCTGGAAAACATGCTGTTTGCCGGCGTCCTCTACAGCTATCCGCGCGGCCAGCGCCCCGACGACGCCACGCTCGAAAAAGCCGTCGAAGAGGTGCTGCCCGGCAAGGGCGCCTACTTCGTGGCCCGCAACCGCCTGTTCGACCTGATGCGCGTGCAGGGCGGCGACAACGACGAGCGCTTCATGCAGGCAGCCATCGAGTTCATGAAAAAATACGGCGAGCAGGCCGACGCCTCGCTGCTCAATTCACTGGCATGGCGCTTCTACGAGCTGACCGACGATCCCGAGCGGCTGCGCATCGCCCACGGCTGGGCCCGTCGCTCCGTCGAGCTCGACAAGAACTACTTCAACATGGACACGCTGGCCGCCCTCTGCTACAAGCTCAAGGACAAGGACGAGGCCCTGCGCTGCGCCCGCGAAGCCATCGAGCTGGCCAAAGCCAACGGCATCGACTACGAATCGACCGAAGAGCTGATCGAGAAAATCAACCAGATGTAAAGCCACGCGCGCATCCGCACGAGCCATGCCGGCCTCGCCCCCTCCAGGGTGAGGCCGGCGTTTTTTTGGGACCGTGATTTGTAATGAGGAACCGATTCGACCAGTTTCGCCGATTCACCCGATTGCACCAAACGCTGTGGTTCTCTGAGTGTACTCTGTGAGACTCTGTGTAACAATAAACAAGCTGCGCGATTTGTCGGGATGTCACGCGGTCCCGCCCAAACCACGACCACTTTCCCTCACCCTCAATGGATGAGCACGACCACGCCGCGGCGCTCGTCGCGTTCGCCGGTGGGCTGGGTGAGGCGCAGCAGGTAGGTGTAGGCGCCGGCGGGCCACAGCTTGCCCGAGTCGGTGATGCCGGTCCAGCCCAGGTCGGGGTCGCGGCTCTCGAAGATGAGCTGCCCGTAGCGGTCGAAGATGAGCAACTGGTAGTCGCTCACCTGCCCGAACACGAAAACGGGCTTGAACTCCTTGTTGTAGCCGCGGGGCGCCAGCGCGTTGGGCAGGTAGATGGTCGCCGGCTGGGTGAGGCAGACGGTGTTGGAATGCTGCTCGATGGGCACGACGGTGCCGTCGGGCAATTCCATCGAGGCCCAGGCCACCACGTAGTAGCAGGCATTGGCCTGGGCGGGCACGGCCGGGTCGAGCTGGTCGAAGTGGCTGGTGAAGAGCGGGCCGTAGCTGGCCAGCAGGCTCTCCTGGCCATCCACGATGCGGTACAGGTCGTAGCCCTGCAGCGTCGCGCCCTCGATGAAAAAGTCGGTCCACTCGAGCAGGTTGCGCTGGCCGGGCAGCGGCTCGCCCGTGAGCAGGAGGTTGCGGCCGGCATTCGACCGGCGCACGACGCCGCAGGCATCCGTCGTCTCGACGCGGTAGTAATACACCCCCTCGCCGGCCAGCGTGTCGGTCCACAGCACCGAGGGCGACAGGAAGGCGGGTGCCGGCGTGGAAAAGAGGCTGGCGCCATCCTGAAAAGTGGAATCGGTGGCGCGTATCAGGGCGTAGCTCTGGATCTCGCCGTCCGTATCCCACTGCCAGACCACGTCGCGCGTGCCGTCGGCAGCGGTCTGCACATTGGTGAGCAGCAGCCAGGCCTGCGGCTGCACCACGTCGGGTGCCACGCAGCGCGTGCTCGAGCGCGCCGTGTAGGGGTGGTTTTTGGCGAAAGCCAGGATGTGAAAACAATAGGTGACGCCCTGCTGGGCATCCTCGAACACATAGCTGTCGGCCTCGGGCGAGAGGGAGGCCTCCAGCGCGGGCGGCGCACCGTTCTGGCTCACCCACACCTCCTGCCGCTCGATGCCTTCGGGCCACCCCTCGTAGGGGTTCCACGAGAGCATGATGGCGCGCGTGCACGAGTCGGCCGCAGCCTGCAACAGCATCGTCTGGTGCGGCTGGTCGAAGATGCTGGTGTTGCCACAGGCATCCAGGGCATTGACGAAATAGGTTTCGGTGCGCGTGTTGGGGCTGGCCGTGGTGTCGGTGTAGGTCAGCGCGCCGAACACCGTGTCGATGGGCACCACGCCGATATTGGTTTCGCGATAGACGATGTAGGCGATCACTTCGGGCGAGGTGCTGGCCTGCCAGCTCACCACCACGTCGTCGCCTTCGACCGAGACCGAGGTGATGGGCGCGATGTCGGGCGGCTCGTTGTTCACCGTATCGGAAACGGCAGGGCTGCCCGGGCAGCTGTAGTGGCTCTCCACGTAGTAGTACCAGGTGTCATTGCCCGCCGAGGCGTGAAAGAAGAAGTGCTGGTTCTCGTCGGTCACGGTGCCCAGCAGCGTGAAGGGGCCCGTGGCAGAGGTGCTGCCGTACACTTCGAACGCGACGAAGGGCCCGCAGCTGTTGGCGGGTGCCGACCAGTAGAGCGTGTCCTGGCTGACGCACAGCTGCGTCACGGGCAGTACCTGTGCATTTGCCTTGGCGGCAAAAAACAGAAGCATCGGAAGCCACAGGGCAAGTTTTCTTCCAGTCATCGGGGCAAAATTTGTGTTCGTCCGAGCTGTTGCCACAGCCACGATTCGGGCAGGATCTCGTCGAGCCGGTATTCGATGGTCAGCTCTTCATCCACCTCCTTGCGAAACCATACCATACCCAGGCCACGGGCGTAGATCTCCTCACCGGGATACTCGTACTCGAGGTGTCCTTCGCGCACGTTGTCGATCAGTTCCCGAACGGCAAAACGCACCGCATCGTATGTGCGGCCCTGAAACGTCCAGGTCGTGTCGCCGGCAAACTGGCGGTTGCGGATCAGCGTCAGGGTCGTGGCCGTGTCGAAGGGCAGGCGCCAGCTCATGCGGGTGAGCAGCACGCCCGGCCTGGGCCCCAGCTCGAAGGGAAAGACATTGCCATACTCCACCTCCACGGGCACCTCGACCAGGCGGCCCGCCGTGTCGCGATCGAACAGGCGGCTCTCGACCAGCTTGACGCCATTGGCCACCACCTTTTCGCGGTTGATCTGGAAAGGCTGCAGCGCGTAGTCGAAATAGGCGCGCACGAACCACAGCTGGCCGGCGCTGTCGCGCTCGGCCTTGTAGTAGTACACGAATGGCGGCTGCAGGCTGTCGGCCACCGGCATCCAGATGTACACCTTGCCTTCCTGCTCCAGCTCCTCGAGCGGAAAGAACCAGGGGCGCAGGTCGCGCGTCGGCTCACGGCAGGCCGACAACAGCAGTATCGCAAACAGGGCCAGCAGACAAAAGCGATTCATGGGCATCGATTGGACAACCTCGCAAGCGCAGAGGTGTTGTGTGAGAGGCAGCCATTATGGCAGCCGGGCAGGGATGGTCCGGATTATGCAGTCAACGTCTTCGGCGCCATGCCCCCGGGGCCGCTGCCGGTGCTTCGGGCACAGACAAAAAGGCCGCCCGAAACGTGGGCCGAGCAAATATATTCTATCTTTGCTTCCCGCATTTTCCGGCCTGTACGCTCCCCGATCAGGCAAACCATAAAACGCTGCTTTTCAGCAAATAGAGAAAAAACTGATTTTCCATGTTCGGTGTATTGAAAAAACTTTTCCCGTCCAAGCACGAACGCGACATCAAGCGGATGTTGCCCGTCGTGGACGAAATCAATGAGCACTTCGAGGCATACAAATCGCTGTCCAACGACGAACTGCGCCAGAAAACGCTCGAGTTTCGCCAGCGCATCGCCGACTATCTGGCAGACATCGATGCCGAAATCGCACAACTCAACGAGGAAGCTGCCAACGAAGAAGACGTTTACCGAAAGGAAGATCTCTTCAAGGAGGTGGACAAGCTGCGCGAAGAGCGCGACGAGCACCTGGAAGAGATACTGAAAGAAATCCTGCCCGAGGCGTTTGCCGTGGTCAAGGAGACGGCGCGGCGCTTCAAGGAAAACGAAGAGCTGGTGGTCACCGCCACCGACCACGACCGCACCCTGGCCGCCAAAGGCAAGGAATACGTCCAGATCAAGGGCGACAAGGCCATCTGGAAGAACAGCTGGATGGCCGGCGGCGCCCGCGTGAAGTGGGACATGGTCCACTACGACGTACAGCTCATCGGCGGCATCGTGCTGCACGAAGGCAAGATCGCCGAGATGGCTACGGGTGAAGGTAAAACGCTGGTGGCCACCCTGCCCGCCTACCTCAACGGCCTGGCCGGCGAAGGGGTGCACATCGTGACGGTAAACGACTACCTGGCCAAGCGCGACCAGGAATGGGTGGGCCCCATCTACGAGTTCCTCCTGCTGACGGTGGACTGCATCGACAAGTATCGGCCGCACAGCGAGGAGCGCAAGGCCGCCTACCGCTGCGACATCACCTACGGCACCAACAACGAGTTCGGCTTCGACTACCTGCGCGACAACATGGTGCGCTCGCTCGACGAGATGGTGCAGCGCAAGCATCACTACGCCATCGTGGACGAGGTCGACAGCGTGCTCATCGACGATGCCCGTACGCCGCTCATCATCTCGGGTCCGGTCGAGGCCGGCGCCGAGGAGGAAGAATACAAGCTGCTCAAGCCCCACGTCGAGCGCCTGGTCAACGCCCAGCGCAAGCTCGTCACCCAGTATTTGGCGGAAGCCAAAAAGCTGTTCAAGGAAGGCAAGACGGGCTACCAGGAAGGCGAAGCCGGCATGGCCCTGCTGCGCGCCTATCGCGCCCTGCCCAAGTATCGGCCCCTCATCAAGTTCCTGAGCGAGGAGGGCGTCAAGGTGATGCTGCAGAAGGCCGAAAACTTCTACATGCAGGAGCAGTCGAAGCACATGCACATCGTCGACGAGCCGCTGCTCTTCACCATCGACGAGAAAAACCGGAGCGTCGAGCTGACCGACCGCGGTGCCGAGTTTCTGGCCAAATATGCCGAAGACCCCAACTTCTTCGTCGTGCCCGACCTGGCCAGCCGCATGGTCGAGATCGACAACGACCCCAATATGAGCGAACAGGAGAAGGCCGAGGCGCGCGCCCGCCTGTCGCAAGACTACTCGCTCAAGGCGCGCCGCCTGCACGCCGTGCATCAGCTGCTGAAGGCCTACACCCTCTTCGAGCGCGATGAGGACTACGTCGTCATCGACGGCCAGGTCAAGATCGTGGACGAGTCGACGGGCCGCCTCATGGAAGGGCGCCGCTATTCCGACGGCCTGCACCAGGCCCTCGAAGCCAAGGAGAACGTGAAGGTGGGCGAGATCACGCAGACCTACGCCACCGTCACCCTGCAGAACTACTTCCGCATGTACCACAAGCTGGCCGGCATGACCGGTACGGCCGAGACGGAAGCCAACGAGTTCTGGGAGATCTACAAGCTCGACGTGGTGGTCATCCCCACCAACAAGCCCGTCATCCGCAAAGACCACGAAGACCTCGTCTTCAAGACGGCGCGCGAGAAGTTCAACGCCGTGATCGACGAGATCGAGCGCCTGCGCAACGCCGGCCGCCCCGTGCTGGTGGGTACCACCTCGGTGGACGTGTCGGAGAAGCTGAGCCGCATGCTCAAGCTGCGCGGCATCCCACACAACGTGCTCAACGCCAAGCACCACCAGCGCGAAGCCGAGATCGTGGCCGAGGCCGGCAAGCCCGGCAAGGTGACCATCGCCACCAACATGGCGGGTCGCGGTACCGACATCAAGATCACCGAAGAGGTGCGCAAGGCCGGCGGTCTGGCCATCATCGGCACCGAGCGCCACGAGTCGCGCCGCGTCGACCGGCAGCTGCGCGGTCGTGCCGGCCGTCAGGGCGATCCCGGCTCGTCGCAGTTCTACGTCTCGCTCGAAGACAACCTCATGCGCCTGTTCCAGTCGGAGCGCATCGCCAAGCTGATGGACCGCATGGGGCACAAGGAAGGCGAGGTGATCCAGCACCCCATGGTGACCAAGTCGATCGAGCGGGCCCAGAAAAAAGTCGAGGAAAACAACTTCGGCATCCGCAAGCGCCTGCTCGAGTACGACGACGTGATGAACATCCAGCGCGAGGCCATCTACAAGAAGCGGCGCAACGCCCTGTCGGGTGAGCGCCTCGCCGTGGACCTCAACAACATGTTCATCGGTCTGATCGAGATGCTGGTAGGCCAGTGGAAAGATGCCGACGACTATCAGGGCTTCATCCAGAACACGCTGGCCACCATCGGCATCGAGCCCGACATCGACGAGGCCACCTTCAGGGAAAGCTCGGAGGAGGAACTCATCGAGCGGCTGTACGAGCAGGTCAAGGGCGCTTACCGCAAAAAGGCCGAGCAGATCGCCGAGGTGCTCATGCCCTTCATCCGCGAGGTGCACGAGAAGCAGGGCAACCGCTACAAGCGCATCGCCATCCCCTTCACCGATGGCTCGCGTCCGCTGCCCATCTCGGCCGACATCGAAGAGGCCGTGCGCACCAACGGCAAGTCGCTCATGCGCGACATCGAAAAAGCCGTGACGCTGGCCGTCATCGACGAGAAGTGGAAAGAGCACCTGCGGGCCATGGACGAACTGAAGGAAGCCGTGCAGGCCGCCTCGTTCGAGCAGAAGGACCCGCTGGTGGTCTACAAGATGGAAGCCTACAACCTCTTCGAGCAGTTGATGCACCAGATCAACCAGGAGGTGACCTCCTACCTGCTGCGCGGCACCCTCGTCTTCCAGGACGGCCGCACGCTGGAGCAGGTGGTCGAAGAGCGCACGCAGTGGCAGAAGATGCAGACCACGCGTACCGATGGCCGCGCCGCCACCTCACAGGCGGCCCGGGCCGCAGCCGCGCAGCGCGCCGCCGCCGAAGGCGTCAGCCGCCGTGCCAAGCCCGAGACGGTGCGCCGTGCCCAGCCCAAGGTCGGGCGCAACGACCCTTGCCCCTGTGGCAGCGGCAAGAAGTACAAGCACTGCCATGGCAGGTGACAAAGGGGAGGATTCGAGGAT
>CAYNYN010000102.1:0-8052 GCA_964401445.1 uncultured Saprospiraceae bacterium
ACTGCCGGGCATGCTGCGTTTTCGGGGCTGGGTGATCCCAACGCAAAAAGGCCAACCCCATTCGGGATTGGCCTTTGTAGCGCGGGGGAGGCTTGAACTCCCGACCTCAGGATTATGAATCCTGCGCTCTAACCAGCTGAGCTACCGCGCCGCCTTTCAAAGCGGGTGCAAATTTAAGGGCAACCGATCGTTTTCCCAATATTCACGAACAGATTTTTTTTCGTCAAAGTTGCACGGTGTCCGCCCCCATGCGGACACCGGCGCTCAACCATCGGTGCCGTACCACTTTTTGCGCAGCCACAACGACACTTCCACCAGCAAGATGAGTGCGGGCACCTCGATCAGGGGGCCGACTACGCCGGCAAAAGCCTGGCCGGACGACAGACCAAACACGGCAATGGCCACGGCGATGGCCAGCTCGAAATTGTTGCCGGCCGCCGTGAAGGCGATGGCGGCATTCTTGTCGTAGGGTGCGCCCATCAAGCGGGCCATCAGAAAGCCCAGGAAAAACATCACGACGAAGTAGATCAGCAGCGGCACGGCAATGCGCAACACGTCGGTGGGGATCTCCACGATCAGCTCGCCCTTCAGCGAAAACATGACGACGATGGTGAACAGCAGCGCGATGAGCGTCAGGGGCGAAATGGCGGGAATGAATTTCTGTTCGTACCACGCCTCGCCTTTCAGCCGCACCAGCACCACGCGCGACAACAGGCCCGCCAGGAAGGGGATGCCCAGGTAGATGAACACGCTCTGGGCGATAGTGGCTATCGACACGTGGACGATGGCCCCATCCAGGCCGAACAGCGGCGGCAACCACGTGATGAAAATCCAGGCGTAAAAGCTGTAGAAAAACACCTGAAACAGGCTGTTGAGCGCCACCAGCCCCGCACCGTACTCGCGACTGCCATCGGCCAGGTCATTCCACACCAGCACCATGGCGATGCACCGCGCCAGGCCGATCAGGATCAGGCCCACCATGTACTCCGGATAGTCGGCCAGGAAAGTAATGGCCAGCACGAACATCAGCAGCGGCCCCACCACCCAGTTGAGCACGAGCGAGAGCAGCAGCGTCTTGACATCCAGGAACACCTTCGGCAGCAGGCGGTAGTTCACCTTGGCCAGCGGCGGGTACATCATCAGGATCAGCCCAATGGCAATGGGGATGTTGGTCGTGCCCGAAGACATGCCGTTGATGACATCGGCCACGCCGGGGTAGAAATACCCGATGCCCACACCCACGGCCATCGCCAGAAAGATCCAGAGCGTCAGGTAGCGACTCAGGAAGTCCAGCCGCTTCCTTTGCACCGTCGTCGTTGCGGTTGCTTTGTTCATGTTCCCTCAGGGTTTTTTGGACGTGCAAAGCAACCGCTTTCCGTGTAAACCTCCCGTGAATTTTGGCACACAGCACACTGCCAAATGTCACCCTCATCGCCTGAGCACACGCAAAGGCAGGCGCTGTCCCGAGTCGGGCAGGGTGACGCTCACCAGATACATGCCCCTTTCGGGAAATGCCGTGGCGGGCAGAGGCCAGGTGCCGTGGCCTGCCGGCAGCCATTGCTCGGCTTCGAACAGCAGCCTGCCGTGCAGGTCGAACACCCGACAGCGCACGCGCCCCGCCTTTTCGAGCTGCAGATGCAAGGTGGTGGTGGTTTCGAAAGGGTTCGGGCTGGCGGTGGCGCGCCAGGTCGTCGTTTCCGGCACCTGCACGGCGATGCGCAGCGGGCTGCTGTGCAGACGTCCGTCGGCATCCTGCCAGACCACCTCGGGCTGCGGGGCGTCCAGCAGCGAAGGCAGGTCGGCGGCGGTGGCAGCCTGCACCCTCATGATAGTCTGCCCCTTCTGGCTTTCGCCAAATGCCGCCGCGAGGAGCAAGGTATTCGGGTCGGGCCGGTAGCTGTCGGCCGGTGTGAGCAGCTCGCCGGGCCAGGCCTGTGTGCCTTTCGGCAAATGCCACCCGAGGCGCAGCCCCCACACCTCGCGGTCGTCGGGCAGGCGCAGCAGCCATTCGTTTTTGCCGGAAGGCGCAGGCTGAAAGGTGAGCGTCACCACCTCGTCCGAGCGGTCGTCGGCCTGGGCGCCATCGAGCATGGCCGAGCCGTTGAGGTCGCCCGTCTTGACGGCCACGAAGTCGGCCTGCCAGTGCGGCGGCAGGTCGTTGATGCTGGCCACCTCGGGGAAGTCCCAGGGCTCCATGGGGTCGGCAAAGACGTGGTCGGCCGGGATGAAGCGCCACGAAGGCACGTCGCCGAAGTCGGCGTCCAGTCCGAGGATGATGCGGCGCAGCCTGACGGCGTCGAAGGTGGTGAGCGTGCCGCTGCCGTTCACGTCGGCGGCGATGCGCTGCCACGGCCCGTCGAGCGGCTGCACGCCCAGGATGTGGCGCGTGAGCAGCACCAGGTCGTAGGTCGAGACGCCGGCATCTGCCGGCCCGTCGTAGGCGGGTCGCAGCGTGTAGTCCTCACCCGGCACGAGCCCATCGAAGAGGAACTGGCCTGCCGCGTCGGTCTCCACGTAGTCGCTCATGTAGCCGTTCAGCCAGACCATGGCGCCGGCCATGGGCATGCCTTCGGGCGTGGCCAGGGTGCCCGTGACCTGCGCCACGAGCGGGTTGGGGCATACGTTCATGTTGTCCTGCACCTCGATCCAGGTGACGCAGAAGTCCTGGTTGCCGGCCTCGTCGGTCACCCAGATGGTCACCAGGCGGGCGCCCAGGCTGTCACAGTCCCAGGTGCGCAGCGTGTCGGCCGTATTTTCCGAAAAGGAAAACCGCAGGGCGGCATCGGGCGTGCAGTTGTCGGAGCTGTACAGGTTGAAGTCGGCGGCGGGCGTGGTCACCTGCATGGCCGTGTCGCTCAGCTCGACCACGAGGCCGTTGACGCAGAGGGGTGACGGCTTTTTCAGGTCGCGCACCTGCACGAGCTGCACACACGAGCTGCTGTTGCCGCAGCCATCGGTGGCCGTCCAGGTGACGAGGTAGTCGCCGGCAGGCACGTCGCTGAAGGGCCCCGTGCCGCTGCCCAGGGCGCTGTTTGCCGAAAGGCTGATCGTGGGGCTGCAGTCGTCGGCCTCGGCCATGGCCAGGCTGAAGGTGGCCGTGCAATCGTCGCCCAGCGCAATGACCGAGTCCTTGGGGCAGGTGATCTGGGGGGCGATGGCGTCGAAGACCTTGATCTCCTGCTGGTACTGCCACATGCCGGCGCCCGTGCCGTCGTAGGCGCACCAGTCGATGACGGTCCAGGTGCGGACGATCTTGAAGCAGGCCGGCGCGGCGATCTCGAAGAACTGGTCTTCGTAGTTGAAGGCGATGAGGCCGCAGGTCTGGACAGGCCATGTCGGCCGGTCGAAGCCGGCCGGCAGGCTGTCGGGGTGGAGGCTGGCCGCGCTCACACAGTCGTGTGTCTCATAGTGGAGGGGCCAGGTGATGTCGTTGCCCGTGAAGGGGTCGGGGTCCTGGATGTGGATGGCCTGCATGCAGGAAGAGAGCAGGCCGGCGCCGTCCACCACGGTGAACTGCCGCATGATGAGCCCCTCGCCACAGCCGTTGACGGTGTTTTGCAGGTTCTCGAAGTGGATGGAGGCGAAGGCATTGCAGTTGTCGGCGATGTCGGGGAAGCCCGTCACGAAGAGGTCTTCGGCATCCTGGTCGCAGGCGATAGTGATGTCGGGCGGGCAGGCGATGGTGGGTGCCACCTTGTCCTGGGCCGTCACCAGCACCATGCACTGGTTGGCATTGCCCTGCTGGTCGCTGACCTGCACCACCACCTGGGCGGGCTGGGGCATGTCGTCGCAGGTGAAGGTGACGGTGGCGGTGAAGGGGGCGTCGGGCTGGTCCATGCGCCTTGCGGCAAATGCCACCTCCGAGCAGTTGTCGTAGCTGCCGTCGTCGAGGTCGGCGGCGTAGAGGACGCCCGTGCCGTCGGGGCCGAGCGCCACCACCGTCTGTTCGTCGCACACGGCTACGGGGGCCGCGGCGTCCAGCACGTGCAGGGTGGTGAGGCAGGTAGCCTGGTTGCCACATTCGTCGGTGGCCATCCAGGTGACGGTATGGTCGCCCAGGGGCAGGTCGGGCACCAGCCCGCCATTTTGCGGAAGCAGGCCGGCAGGCGTCTGCACCTGCACGGTGGCCGTGCCGCAGTTGTCCCAGGCGTCCACGGCGGGCAGCAGGGCGTTGCCCGTACAGTCGGCGTTGGTGGCGTTGACCGTCAGCTCGGCGGGGCAGTCGATGGATGGCGGCGTAAGGTCTTGTATGCTGATGAGCTGGCTGGCCGTGCGGATGTTGTCGCCGGCCGGCGCGCACCAGTCCATGACGGTCCAGGTGCGGATGATGGCGTAGCCGGCACCGCAGCCCGCGATCATCTCGTCGGACCACGACAGCAGCAGGCTGCAGTGGTTGTCGGCGCCGAGGGGCTGCCCGTCGAGCGTGGGGTAGCCGGTCGTTTCCGGGCTGGTGTCGGGGCCGGTGCAGGGCTTGTCGGGGTGGAAGCTCATCGTCAGGCTGGCGGGAAACACCACCTCGTCGAGGTCGGGGCGCCGCAGCTCGACCACCTGGGTGCAGGGCGCAGCCGTGTTGCCGGCACTGTCGGCAGCCGTCCAGGTGCGCACCAGCCGCTGCAGGATGGTGTCGCCGCAGCCCAGGTGGGTGAGCGTCTCGCCGGTCAGCACGGGCTCGAGTGCATAGCAGTTGTCGTGTGCGGCAGGTACGGGCAAGGTCGTCAGGTCGGTCGTGCAGGCCACGCGCAGCGTGTCGGCAGGGCAGTCGATGGCGGGTGGCATCTTGTCTTCGATGGTCAGCGTGGTCCAGCAGTCGTTGCCGTTGCAGGTGTTGATGACCTGCGCGTCGAGCGTCTGTCCGATCTGTTCGTGGCCGACCACGTTGCCGAGGTCGGCGCCCTGGGCGTACACATGCACCTCGTAGATGCTCCAGGCGGGATAGTCGCCTTCGAGCAAAATGTCTGGATGGATGATGCTCGTGCATGCGGTGTCGAGCGATACCTGTATGGCGTCGTTGCAAATGACTTGCGCAGGCGGATCGACGACATCCACTGGCTCGAGGATGGCCTGCACGCAGCCGGGCGCGCAGAAGGTGCAGGGGCCGCTGTCGGCTTCGTCGAAGGTATAGCGCACGAAGTACTCACCCGGGCCGAGGGCCGCAGGGTCGAGGAACGTGGCGCCGGCTTGCAGCACCGTCTGGGCATCGGCCGCCAGGATGTCGAAGATGCCCGTGCCCGTGGCGCCGCCATTGTCGGCCTGCAGGGGCGCGCCGATGGCGTTGGTGCAGTAGGCCTCGTCGAGGCCCGTGATGTCGGGCTCGGGATAGAAACAGGTGTTTTGCACCTGCAGCGTGTCGGTGCCGTTGGTCAGCGTAGCCGTGTAGCCCAGGGCGTCGATGTGTACCACGGGCAGGGTATAGCGGCCGGGCGTCGTTTCCGGAAGGGGCGTGCCGGCAGGCAAGGGGATGGGCGCCAGGGGCGGGTGCGGGCTGGCCGCGTCGTACAGCCCCACGGCATCGGCCACGTACCATGCCTGGCCCGCGTCGGCCAGCACCACGATGGTGTCGATGAACTGGCCGTTGGCCGGCGTGGTGGCGTTGCCCTGGCTGCCGGGCGTCCACTCGCGGCAGGAGCAAGGGGAGGCCAGCGTCGCCACTGGCCCCACGCCCTGCCACCTCCTTCGGAGCGTCGAAGTCTCTTCCATGGCCCATGCGGCGGCGCGCACCGTCTCGTGGCCGGTCGCAAAGCCCGGTGCGGCAGCCGCACGGATGGCGTTCATGGGACCATAATCGGGTGCGTGGTCTGCATGGCCTGCATGGGCGCCTGTCAGCGCCGCCAGCCACAGCAGCACGCTCAGGGCGACCTGCATCGGTCTTTGAGATTCGGCTTTCGAGATGTGCTTCTGGACCATTTCCTTGTGTTTGTTCTGCCTTTCGGCGAAAAATGCTGCCGGCAGGGCCAGCACATGGGGCAAAACATGCAAGTGTGTGGGAACACCATGTCCGGCCCGCCGTGTGCAGCAGGTATCTTCTCGGGGGCAAGGCCCCGGGTGCTCGTTTTCGGTTCGGGTTTTTCGCGGCTATCAGGATGCGTCGGTCAGCGACCGGAAGTGCGTCTCGTCTTGCTTGTCAAACAAGCTTCAAAAACATTGCCAAAAATTTTAATATGAGGTGTGATCCAGGAGGAAGAAGGGAGGTTCGAGGATGGGCGAAGTGAATTTGGCCCCACATACGAGGATTTGCCCGATTTTGCCGCCGCAAGGCAGGGGCGTGCGGCCGTGCCGGCAATAGACTGCGGGCCGATGCCGTTTCTGCACGCAAATTCGATCACCAATCATTCGAACACATGACGATCCGAATAGCCCGTTTCTCGGGCGCCGTGGTGCTCATCGCATTCCTGCTGGCAGCCTGCCGACAGCAGCAGGCCGATACCGACCAGCCGATGCCGCAGCAGCTGCCGCCCGACTTCGTGGCTTTCTACGAGCGTTTCCACCAGGACAGCGCGTTCCAGATGGCCCACATCGCCTTCCCGCTGGAAGGGCTGCCGCCCGAGGTGGACAGCGCCACGCTGGCTGCCGGCACCTTCCGCTGGACGCCCGAAAACTGGACGCTGCACCGGCCGTTCGACCCCGACAGCGGCTTCGAGCGCACCTTCGTGGTGTACAACGACCGCATGATCCTCGAGAAGCTGGTGCATCGCAACGGCCAGCTCGGCATGGCTCGTCGCTGGGCCAAGGTGGGCGACGAGTGGCAGCTCATCTATTTCGCCGGCCTCAACAGAGTGCAGGGCCGGTAGGCGGCGCGCCGCTCAGCCCCCAAGGCGCGCTTCCAGCACCTCGACCAGACGCCTCATGTCGTCGGCCGTGTTGTACACGTGCAGCGACACACGCACCGAGGCCCCGCGCACCGACACGCTGATGCGGTGGTCCTCCAGCTCCTCTTTCAGGCTGGCGGGGTCCACGCCTTCCGGCAAACGCAGCCCGAACAGGTGCCACACGCCGGGGTTCACCTCGACGCCGGCGGCGCGCAGCCGCTCGAGCCAGGGCGCGGCAAGGCGGCGGCAGTAGTCCTGAATGCGTTCCGGCCCCCATTCCATGATCTGCTCGAGGGCGGCCTGCATCATCGGCACGGTGATGAAGTTCGACTGCTGGCCCACGTTGAAGCGCTGGGCGCGCGGCCGGTATTCGGGCTGGTAATCGACCAGCCGGGCGAAGTCGTCGCTGTTTTTGCGGTTGGCCCAGTTCTCTTCGATGGGCATGCCCTGGTGGAAGCGCGCGCCATACCAGCCCAGCGCGGTGCCATAGGGCCCGAGCAGGAACTTGTACCCGGCAGCCACCACGGCATCGGGCGCCAGCGCCTCCACATCGAAGGGGTGCGCGCCGAGGTACTGCGTGGCGTCGAGCACCCAGATGGCGCCATGCCGGTGCACCTTTTCCGACACGGCCTGCAGGTCGAAAGCCGTGCCCGTAGCCCAGTGGGCCGGCGCCATGGCCACCACGGCCGTGCGCTCATCGATGGCGTCGAGCAGCGCCCCCTGCCAGGCTGCCCCCAGATCGGCAGCGCCTGCCGGCGGGCCTACCTGTACGAGCTCCCACTGCCGGTAGCGGGCCAGGCGCGCCCAGCAGTAGTAGTTGCTGGGGAACTGCTCGCGCAGCATCACCACGCGGTTTTTGCCCGGCAGGGCAGGGATGTTGGCCGCAGCGTTGGCCAGCCCGTAGCTCACGCTCGGCAGGATGGCCACGTCGTCGGCATGGCTGGCACCGATGAGGCGCGCGAAGGTGGCGCGCAGGCGGTCGCACGGCTCGAAAAAGTGGCTGGTGCGCACCTGCCATGGCTGCACTTTCAGCGCCAGGCCCTGCCGGCCTGCTTCCTGCACGCGCTTGCTGAGCGGGCCCAGGTAGGCACAATTCAGATAGGTCACCTCGTCGCCGAGGTCGAAATGGTCTCTCTTGCAGTCGAGCATCGTTTTTCCGGGAAAGATAGGCGCACCGGCCCGATTCTGGGAAATTTCCTCCCACTTCCCCGTCCCTCCCTCCGGTGCGCCTGGGGACGATGGACGA
>CAYNYN010000102.1:8152-10900 GCA_964401445.1 uncultured Saprospiraceae bacterium
CGTCATCGTGCATTCACCGGCACGCTCAGCCCCAGCTCGAGGGCGAAAGGCCGGTCGGGCAATCCGTTGCGCGGGAAATCGTCGGTCAGCTGCTGGCGTGCCCGCAGCAGCAGGTCGAGCCTGGGCAAGGCGGTGTAGCGCAGGTGCAGGCCCACACCCAGCCGCATCGGCGCCACCGAATGGTTGATGAGGGCTTGCAGCTCGGATCCGGTTTGCGTGCCGGGACTGGACGGCTGGCTGTCGAGGGCGACCGATGGGTCGAGCTGACGCTGCAGCAGGCCGGCACCCGTGGGTGCGGTGGTCAGCAGCAGCGAGGTGTACACCTCAGCGCCGAGGGCCCAGCGCGGCGTGATGCGCCTTTCGGCAAAAAGGGCCCCTTCTGCCAGGTGCCAGGTGCGGAAATGGGCGGCGATGGCCTTGTTGGAAAGCTGGTTTGTCTGTTCCTGCAGGTCTTCTTCAAAGGCGATGACGGCCAGCCCACTGCTGCGGCTGTGCCGCACGCGCCAGCCCGTGGCATAGCCCCAGCGCCAGGCGCTGCCCGGCACCTGCCGCATGCGGTACAGGCCGATGCCCAGCACGTGCATGCTGCCGCTGCCCCCGCTGGCGGCAACCGAGGTGCTCCACTGCGGCGAGGCCGCAGGCGCATCCTCTACCGGTGGGGTGGGCCCAGGCGCTGCCGAAGCGAGAGGCGCCAGCACCTGCACCGGCAGGTGCGGCGGCAGGTCTTGGGCCGGGCGCGTCCTCGGTTCGGGTGGCGTGGCCGGCAGTGTGGCCTGCACTACCCCACCCTGCCCTGCGGCGCGTGCGAGCGGGTTCGTTGCGCCTTCGGCGGGCAGCGCGTCGTCTTCGGCGGGCATCGTCGGGGCAGGTGCCGGCCTTCTCACCGCAGCGGTGGCCGCCTGTGGCAGGATGGTCAGGGGTGCGGCGCTGCTGGCGGAGGGCGCATCGCCGGTCGGGCCGGCAATGGCCGGTCGGGCCGGTTCGGCAGGGGCAGGCTCGCTTTGCGGGCGGGAGGCATCGTTTGGCGAAAGCCAGAAAAAGGCCACGGCAGCGAGGAAGAGCCCTGCCACCAGGCCGGCCCCAAAGAACCACCATGCGGCCAGCCGGCGGCGCCGGCGCACCGGCAGCTCGCGGTCGAGCAGCTTGCGCATCTCTTCCCAGGCGTGGTCTTCCCAGGCCTTGTCGTAGTCGGAATATGTCATTTCCTCATCCTGCATTTTTCACCGTTTCCGCTTCCTTCAAAAACTGTTGCAACATCTTTCGGGCGTTGGACAGGTGCCACTTGCTGGTCCCCTCGCTGATGCCCAGGCGCTCGCCGATTTCGCGGTGGTTCAGCCCTTCGATGGCGTACAGGCGGAACACCTCGCGCGAGGCGGGCGGCAGCCCTTCGATGACCTGCATGAGGTCTTCGAGGTAGAGCCGCGTGAGGGCGTCGCTTCGGCGGGGCCGGTCCCAGTCTTCCAGTTTCAGCCAGTGGACGGCGTGGCCCTTGCGGCGAAAATGGTCGGACAGGCTGTGAAAGACGAGCCGCCGGATCCACCCCTCGAGCGAGCCGCGGTGGCCGAAGGTGTGCAGCTTTTTGAACACCCGCAGAAAACCGTCGTTGACGATGCTGAGCGCTTCCTCGCGGTCGGAGGTGTAACGCAGACACATGCGCCACATCTCAGGAAAAAACTTGCGATACAAGGTTTCCTGAGCGCGCCGGTCGTTGGCGATACATCCTTCTATGAGCGTCCGTTCGTCCATGTACGCGTTTTGCCGCAGCGGCTGGCATCCTGTCCAGACGGCACGAGCAGCGCAAAGGGTTGGGTGAAGAGGGCCAAATGTCGTGCTCAGCGCCGCCCGCGCCGTTTTTTCGAAAAGGCGAGCATGACGAGGCGCAGTTCGTAGCGCGCGAAGGTGGCATCGACCAACTGAAAGTCGACAGAGGTGCGTACACCGTAAAAAGCGCGCTGCCAGCGTATGCCGGCCTGCAGCACCATGGGGTGGCGCTGTGCCTCGGTGTATATCAGCCGCCCGAGCCAGGCGCGGCCTACCGGGCTGAAGCGCCTGTCGACCAAATCGATGCGCGACGACGCCGACACGGGCAACGACATGCCGGCGGCGGCGCCAACACGCCAGCGCGTGCGCGGCACGGCCCATGCCATCTCGCCCTGCAGCGCCAGGAAAGACGGAGCGGAGTAGTCGAATCGGGCCAGGCCGAGCACCAGCCCGTAGCCCGGGCCCCGCTTCGGCTGACGCCGCCAGCCCACATCTACGGCGCCACCCATCGAGAAATAGCCGTTGCCGTCGGTGCCGGGCAGCAGGCTGATGGCCGTCGTGAAGGCACGGCCCCGCGGCATGGGCAGCGGCTGCGCTGGCAGCTCGCGCGGCGGCGGTGGCAGCGGTGTGTCGTCGGCATCGCTCGGTTCTCCGAGTTTCATCCTTCTGCCATGCATCATCAGCTTGCGGATGCGATGGCGAGGGATGGCGAGGCTGCGTCCCAGCGCCAGCTCGATGCGGATGGTGTCGGCCTCGATATCCGTCACGATGCCGCGCAGGTAAGTACCATCGTCGAGCAGGACCAGGTCGCGCAGCTGCCGTTTGTCGGGGCGGTCGTTCTGGGCGTGCAGGACACTCAGGCCGGCGAGCAGCAACAGGGCAATCAGTGTGCGGCGCATGCAATCGCAGTTTGCTTGAGGAAAATGGGTCGGTAGAGGAAGGCGCTTTTCCCGACGTGCATGATAGTGAAAAAGGAGGAACCGAGGA
>CAYNYN010000103.1:0-5726 GCA_964401445.1 uncultured Saprospiraceae bacterium
TTACCAACCCCTGAAGGGTTCGCAAACGTCCCCGTTTGCGAAGCTTCCCAAGCTTCGTAAACGTCTGCCGTTTTATTGCTTGTAAGTTACGAGGATGCGGCAGGTGGAAAGAGCTGTGTGGGGGGCGACGTTTACGAAGCCTCTCAGGCTTCGTAAACGTGTGCCGTTCTTGCCCACAAAGCTCGAGGTTCCGAAACGCAGGGGAACGGTCTGCGGAACGGGCGCGATCGTCTATCGTCCTTCCTCGGTCGCCTGGCGCGCCTCGCGTTTTCTGCGGGCGGCCTCGTTTGCGAAAGCGCGTGCTTCCCAGCCGGTGCGCACGTAATGCCAGCCGAATGCTCCCGCCACCACGAGCAACGCAGCAGCCAGCAGCCCGTAGCGCACGTATTCGAAAAGCCAGACCCATTGCAGGTAGAGGGTACGCACCCACAGCAGCTCGACGATGGTGATCAGCAGGCTCCACAGGACGAGGAAGATGGCCAGGGCGCGGGCCCCCTGGATCCAGCGCGGATACTGGCGGAACAGGCAGCGGTGCAGGAAGCGGCGCGCCAGCGCGTCGGTAGGGCTGATCTTGATGAGTTCGCGCAAGATGTGCGTGGCTTCCGCAAAACGATGGACGTGGTAGCAGGAGGCGGCCTTGCGGAACAGCGTGTGATAGAAAAGGTCCTTGCCCTGGTAGATGCCGATGTTGGCTTCGATCACGCCGGCGATCACTTCGTCGGACACGATCCGGTGTTCGCCATAGGCGCCGGCCTCGAACAGTGCATCGCAATAGGCCGTGAGCATCTCGAAATACTCGTCGAAGTCGAGCAGGCGAATCTCGTTTTCGTGCTGCTCGAAAAAGCGGATGATGGGACCCGGCCGCCGGTCCTTGATGGACGCAAAGTCGCGGTACAGCGCAGAGTGATATGTACGGGTAGGGCTCATGCAGTCACTTCGCAAACAGGAGAATGTGCTTCGACGCTTTTCTGTGATACCAAATTAACGCCATTTTGTTTGCCGGGCAAACGCAGATGGATCGAGATGCCGACCCGATCGCGGCGTTGGGGTGGAACCCACGAAAAAAGCCACCCCGGATGGGATGGCTTTTCGGCGCCGGGCCAAGAGTGAGCGCTCGCGGGCGTCATTCCTCTTCTTCCTCTTCGCCCTTTTTCTTGTCGTTTTTGGTTTCCACCGTCACTTCGTCGCCTTCCTTGAGCTTGCGGGCTACCGTGGCGTAGGGGCCGGTCACTACCAGGTCGCCTTCCGCCAAATCGCCTTCCACGATCTGGATGTAGGTGTCGTCCTGCACGCCCGTTTTGACGGGCACCATGTCCACCGTGTCGCCTTTGACGAGGAAGACCACCTCGACGAGCTCGTCGTCGCGCAGGACGGCGGTACCGCCGCTGACGGGCAGGGCGCGCGCCGTGGTGTCGTTTTTCAGGTCGGGCACCTTGTTGCGTTCGCGCGTAGTGACGGCCTGGATGGGTACGCTCAGGGCGTCCTCGACGGTCTCGGTGAAGATCTCGACCGAGGCCGACATGCCCGGCCGGAAGGGGTACGGGTTTTCGGGGCGCACCAGGTCGGCATATGAGGCGGGGTCGAGGCTGATGGTCACCACGAAGTTGGTCACCTGGTCGGACGTGAGCGAGACGTTGCCCGTGGCGCTCGTCACCAGGTTGTTGGCCGAGTGGGCGATCTCGGTCACCTTGCCGGTAAACTTGCGATCGACGTAGGCGTCCACCTCGATCTCGACGAAGTCGCCCAGGCTGACGCGCGGCAGGTCGTTTTCACTCACTTCCACCTGCACCTCCATGTCGCTCAGGTCGGCAATGCGCATGATCTCGGTGCCGGCCATCTGGATGGTACCCACCACGCGCTCCCCTTTTTCGACGTTGAGGCGCGAGACGATGCCGCTCATGGGGGCGTAGATGGTGGTGCGGCGCAGGCTGGTCTTGAGCTCCTTGAGCGTCGCCTCGGCGCTCTTGACCTGGTATTCGGCGGCGCGGGCGCTCTCTTCGGCGGCGCGGATGCTGGCTTCCACGCTGCGCAGGTTGGCCTCGAGCGCTTCGAGGTTGGTCAGCGAGGTCTCGAGGTCGGCATCGCTGATGACGCCCTCGGCATGCAGCTTTTTGTTGCGCTCGTGCACCTTGCGGGCGTTGTCGAGCTGGGCCAGGATCTGCTCGCGCTGCGCGTGCAGGTTTTCGACCTGGGCGCGGGCGTTGGCTGCCTGGGCGCGGGCGCTGTTGACGGTGGCCTCGCCGCGCTCTACCTGCGACAGGTAGGCGTCGGGGTCGATGCGTGCCAGCACCTGGCCCACGACCACCGAGTCGCCCTCTTCGACGTACAGCTCGACCACCTCGCCCGAGACGTCGGAGCTGATGTTCACTTCCGTGACGGGGAACACCTTGCCGCTGGCCGCCACTGTCTCGTGGATGGTGCGGCGCGCCACCTTCTCGGCCGTCACCTTTTCGCCGTGCTGGCTGGTGCGGCTCTTGTAGATGGCTGCCGCAATGAGGAGGGCCAGCACGACGCCGCCGAGGATGTAATAGGTGCGGTTGTTCTTTTTCGTGGTTTTGGCTTGCGGTTGGCTCATGGCAGGTCGGGATGTTTGGTTTTTCCTGAAAATGAATGATGGAACGGGTGCTTGGCCGGCAAGAGCGGCATCAGTCAATGGTCAGCCGGCGCCCCTTGTAGAAGTCGAGCACCTTGAGCTTGAACAGATAGTCGTACTTGGCCAGGGTGAGCTGCACCTCGGCAATGTCGAGGTTGTTGCGGGCCGTGTTGTATTCGTACTGGTTGATGGCGCCCAGCTCGTAGCGCTTCTGCGCCGCCTCGAACGCCACGCGGGCCGCCTCGGCCGAGCGCAGGGCCGCCTCGTAGTTGCGGTGGGCGGCGCGGGCGTCGGCCAGGGCGCGCTGCACGTCGTTGCGCAGCTGCTGCTGCGTCTGTTCGAGCTGGACGCGCGCCTGTTCCACGCCCAGCTCGGCCCGCTCGATGCCGACGCGGGCCTGTCCGTTGCTGAAGATGGGGATGCTGAGCTGCAGACCGATGCCCTGACCAAAGTTGTCGAAGATCTGGTCCTTGAACGGCTTCTTGCCCAGCAGGGGCACCTCCACGGGGAAGCCCACCGTCACCGGCGTGCCGTCGATGATGAGCTCCTGCTCGCGGATGGTCTCGATGGTACCTTGCGACCACAGCGCCGCGCTCGACCAGTTGGTGTTCACGTTGGCGAAGAGCGTCAGGCGCGGCAGGCGGGCGGCGCGGGCCAGCGCCACGCTGTAGCCGGCCGAGCGCAGGCGCAGCTCGTCGGCGCGCACCTGGGCCTGCGTGTTGAGCGCCTGCTTGTACACGGCTGCGAACGACTCGGCCTCGGGGTTGGCGTCAGCCGGGATGGTGATCTGCGGGTGCTCGACGCGGATGTCGGCCTCCGGCTCGAGGTTGAGCAGGTTTTTGAGCGTCAGGTAGGCCGACTCGACGGCCGCTTCGGCCTGCACCAGGCTCTGCTGGTCGCGCGCCACTTGCGCCTCGATGTCATAGCGGGCCGTGTGCGGCAGCGAGCCTGCGCGGATGAGCTTGTCGGTCTGGTCGAGCTGCTGCTGCGACAGGTCGAGGCGGCGGCGCGCATTGTCGAGCTGCTCTTCGGCCTGCAGCACGCTCAGGTAGGCCGTGGCCACGTTCAGGGCGATGAGGTCGGCCGTGTATTCGGCATCGGCGCGGCTGGCGTCGATGTCGATCTCGCTTTTGCGGATGTTGTTGCGGATGAAGCCGCCGTTGTAGAGGGTCACGCCGGTGTTGATGGAGTAGGTGTTGTACCACAGGCGCTGGCTGACGAAGTCGTTGGTGGCCGGGTCGATGGTGCGGCCAAACTGCACGCCGCCACCTGCACTGGCCGAGAGGCTGGGCCAGCGCGACAGCTGGTTGAGCTCGTGCGTGAGGCGCGCGTTCTGCAGGGCCAGCTCCGAGAGCTTTATCTGCAGGTTGTGTTGCTGGGCGTGCTGGATGCAGCGCTGGAGGCTCCACACCTCCTGTGCGTTTGCCGACAGGCTGAAGCCAAAAACGACGGCCAGCCCGACGAGGAAGGCACGCAAAAGCGAAGGACGACTCATGACCATGAGATTTTTTTCCTGTGGAAAATGTGCGGGCGGTTCACAGCCCGAAAGCGGCACAATGGTACCTCAATACCCCCGGAAGCGGCAAAAAATTATATCAATTCCCCTCTGTGTCGGATGAATGGCGTGGCGGCAGGCTCAGCGGCGTGAGCTGATGGTGGTGGCGCCGATGAGGCGGTCGTAGCGCGCCCCGAACGGCCGGTAGTACACGAGGATGGTGTACTCGTTCTCCGTCTCGTACCAGTCGCCTTCCGTTTCCGACCAGTCGGGCGGCGCCTCTTTGCCCTTCGGCACCGTCACGTACACGTAGTCGTAGTAGCCCTGCTTGAGCAGGGGCTTGGCCACGTAGGCGCTCACGGCCGGGTTGTACACCATCCTGAACTCGGGCTTCAGCTCCCAGTCGGTCAGGCCGCCGAACAGGTACACGTCCACATCTTCCATCTCGGTGGGACTGTAGAGCGAGAAGAAGACGTGGGCGTAGTCGGCTTCGAGGTCCTGGTCGTCATCGTCGTGCGTTTCGATGACGAACTTGCCGTTGATGTCGCGGCGCTCGACGTAGGCGGCATAGGCGCGGATGCGGTCCTGCAGCAGCCCTACCTCCCAGCCGCGCGGCGTCTCTTCCACCCAGGCCACCCCTTCGGTGGGGAAGCGCAGGCTGCGCAGGTCGGCATAGCGAAACTCCTTGCCTGCCGGAAAGACCACCTTGTCCTGATAGTCGAAGCTGAGCCGCTCGCGATACACGAACAGGGGCGTGAGGCCGGTCACGGCGTTGTCCCAGCGGCCGTTTTGCAGCACGTGCGCCACCACCTCGGTGCGCGGGTTGCGGATCTGGAAGCCCTGATGGTGCACCACGAAGTCCACTTCCTGGTGGGTGTCCGACAGCTCGACGCGGGCCGGCCGCACCACCCGCGCGTCGATCTGCACGCCCCCTTCGGCCACCACGAAGCGGCGGGTGATGGCAGGGCGGCGTTCGTCCTCGTCTTCGTACACCACCAGCACGTAGTTTCCCGAAAGGGTGAAGGCAAAGTCCTCGTTGGGGATGGTGAGCCAGTAGTGGGTGAACTGGGCCACCGTATTGAACGAATAGTCGTAGTTGTCGATGGTTTCTTCCTGAAAGCCGGCGAGGTATTCGGCCGGGCTGAGGGCGCTGGGCGTCCAGTCGGCATTGCAGTGGATGAGGGTGTAGCTGTAGCGCTTCACGTCTCCATCGAGGTCGTCGAACTGCAGCACCAGGCGGCCGGGCGAGTTCAGGTCGATGATGGGGTAGGTGAGCACCAGATCGTTGAGGTAAAACTTCACCGAGCGGATGTTGGGCAGGTACACGTGGTCGCGCAGCAGCACGTCTTGCTGGGCATGCAGGCTTCCGCCAAACGATGTCAGCAGGGCAAGCAGGGCAGTGAGCCACAGGGTGGGCGTTTGTCGCACGGCAAGCGGTTTTTTCATGGTAAAAAGAGATTAGGGGGCGAAAATGGGACCATCGGCCTGCAAGAACGAAACCACGGGCCGCCCTGTTTTCCCGCTTTCGCAAAAAGCGTCGCTTCCTGGCGTGCCCGACGCTTTCCGTTCATCCTGGAGCCCGGCGGTTTATGTCGAACACCTTCTCGGGCGGGCAGATTTTAATCGTGACACCGTGAC
>CAYNYN010000103.1:5826-10876 GCA_964401445.1 uncultured Saprospiraceae bacterium
CTCATTTCCTGCTCACCCACCTGCTGCCCTTGACGTAGAAGCGCCAGGGGCGTTGCGCGCACGGCCCGGCATAGTCGACGCCGATGCGGGTGGTGGCCACGATGTCGGCTTCGGCGATGCGGTCGCCGCGGTCTTCGATCCAGATGGGGCTGTCGGGGGCCGTCAGGTCGGTGCCGGTATGTGTGGTGCGTATGCCGAGGGCTTGCGTCAGCGTGCCCGGGCCGGCGGTGAGGCGCGGCTCGGGCCGGCTCATGCCGCGCCGCCGGAGCATCACGTCCAGCCCTTCGGCCGGCTCGAGGGCGCGCACGAGCACGGCATGGGCCAGCCCTTCGGGGCCGGTCACCACATTGAACAGGTGGTGGATGCCGTAGCACAGATAGACGTAGGCCGTGCCGCCCTGCCAGTACATCACTTCGGTGCGGGGCGTGCGGCGCCCGCCCCAGGCGTGGGAGGCGCGGTCGTCGGGACCGCGGTAGGCTTCCGTCTCGACGATGCGGCCGGCCGTGCGCCTGCCGTCGAACTCGGTGACGAGGTATTTGCCCAGCAGGGCGCGTGCCATGCGCACCACGTCGTCGTCGAGGTACCACTGTCGGGGCAGGCGCTGGCCCGGCTCGAGGCGTACGGTGGGGTGGTCCATCAGCGACGGCTGTAGTTGGGCGCTTCGTTGGTGATGGTGACGTTGTGCGGGTGGCTCTCCTGGATGCCCGACGAGGTGATCTTGACGAAGCGGGCGCGCTCCTGCAGCTCGGCGATGGTGGCGGCGCCGCAGTAGCCCATGCCGGCGCGCAGGCCGCCCAGGTACTGTACCATCACCTCGGCCACGGTGCCCTTGTACGGCACCATGCCCTCGATGCCTTCGGGCACCAGCTTCTTGATGTCGTCTTCCACGTCCTGGAAGTAGCGGTCCTTGGAGCCCTGCTGCATGGCGCCCAGGCTGCCCATGCCGCGATAGACCTTGAACTTGCGGCCTTCATAGATGATCGTCTCGCCGGGCGACTCCTCCACGCCGGCGAACAGGCCGCCCGCCATGATGGCGTTGGCGCCGGCGGCCAGTGCCTTGACGATGTCGCCCGTGTAGCGGATGCCGCCGTCGCCGATGATGGGCACGCCCGTGTGGCGGATGGCCTGCCAGGCGTTGTAGATGGCGGTGAGCTGCGGCACGCCCACGCCGGCCACCACGCGCGTGGTGCAGATGCTGCCGGGGCCCACGCCCACCTTGACGGCATCGACGCCGGCCTCGACGAGCGCCAGCGCCCCTTCGCCCGTAGCCACGTTGCCACCCACCACCTGCAGGTCGGGAAACTCGCGCTTGATGCGCCGGATGGCGTCGAGCACGCCGCGCGAATGGCCGTGTGCCGTATCGACGGTGATGACGTCTACGCCTACCTGCACCAGCGCCGCCACGCGGTCCATCATGTCGGCCGTAACGCCTACGGCGGCACCCACCATGAGGCGGCCCAGTGCGTCCTTGCACGAGTGGGGGTAGTCCTTCACCTTCATGATGTCCTTGTAGGTGATGAGGCCTACCAGCGTGCCCGAGCGATCCACCACGGGCAGCTTCTCGATCTTGTGCTGCTGCAGGATGTCGCGCGCCTGGTCGAGGGTGGTGCCTTCGGGCGCGGTGACGAGCCCCTCGCGCGTCATCAGCTCCGACACCGGCCGCTGCATGTTGCGCTCGAAGCGCAGGTCGCGGTTGGTGAGGATGCCGACGAGACGGTTGTGGGCATCGACGATGGGGATGCCGCCGATGCGGAAGCGGTGCATCAAGTCGAGCGCCTCGGCCACGGTGGCATCGGGATGCAGCGTGACGGGGTCGATGATCATGCCGCTCTCGGAGCGCTTGACGCTGCGCACCTGCTCGGCCTGCTGCTCGATGCTCATGTTCTTGTGGATGATGCCGAGGCCGCCCTGCCGCGCAATGGCGATGGCCAGCTTGTACTCGGTGACCGTGTCCATGGCGGCCGACACCACGGGCGCGTTGAGGCGCAGCTCGCGCGTCAACTGCGTGCGGACATCTACTTCGCGGGGTAAAACTTCGGAATAGGCGGGCACCAGCAAGACGTCGTCGAAGGTCAGCGCTTCGCCCAGAAACTTGTCGGTGGGGGTGCCCGTACTGAGGTCGGATATGCCTTGTTTCAGTTCCATGCGCAAAGGTATGATTTGTTGCGTGGAAAAAGGAAGCCTTGCCATGCTCCGCGTGCGTCGCGTAAGGTGCGCATGCCCTATTTTGGCGGCAAACGAAAACGGTACCATGAACACGAGCATTCGATATGTGGGCGTGCTGGCGCTGCTGCTGGCCGCGTGCACGCTGTTGTCCGCCCAGACCGATGTGGCGTTCGAGTTTCAGGCCTACCCCACGGGGCTCATCCCCGGCCTGCGCCTGAGCAAGGCCGTAGGCACGCGCGCCGAGTGGCACGTGCGCCTGGGCTACAACTGGATCCGCCATGGCGATGCCGGCGTGCACGAGGACGAACGCGGCGCCGGCTATGGCGGCACGCTGGGCTACGACCGCTATTTTGGCGAAAGCCGGAAGGGCTTCTTCGCGGGGGTGCGCTGCGACCTGTGGCGCAACACCATCGACTGGAAGGACCGCATCGGACAAGCCGACGAGCTGAGCGGCACGACGCGCATCCTCGTGGTGCAGCCCACGCTGGAGGCGGGCTGGTGGCTGCCCCTGGACCAACGCCACTTCGCGGCGCCGACGCTGGCCTTCGGCTTCGAGAAGAACGTGGTGACCGAGGGCGAGCCCACGGGCGAAGGGGCCATCCTGCTGCTGGGCGTGCGGCTGGGCTTCCGTCGCTGAACATGCGCCTCGCGGCCGGACGAGGCAGGACGGCGAGCCCTTGCCTTTTGGCGGTTTGCCAAATGAGGCACAGCGCCTGCGCGACAGGCATGCCCTGGCACGGCCCTTTTGGTCCGATCCTCCTATCTTTCCGCATGCAAACACGCAAAAAACGGAACCCATGCGATACGTACTGACGTGGGGTCTGCTTTCGGTGCTGGTATGGCAGTCCTGCACGCAGGCCGCCTCGGGCCCGCATTTCCAGAGCCGCGACGAGTGGGTGGCCTGGCTGCAGCAGACCGAAAAGCAGATGGCCAACCCGCGCGAGCTGAAGCTCGACACCGCCCTGGCCCTCCAATACGCCGAGCAGGCAGCGGCTTTCGCCAAAAAATACCCGCAGGACAGCCTCACCCCCGAGCTGCTGTTCCGTGCCGCCGACGTGGCGCGCGGCGCCGGCGAATTTGGCAAGGCCATTCAACTGTGGGGGCAGGTGTGGCGTAACTATCCACGGCACCGGCTCGCCCCCGATGCCCTGTTCCTGCAGGCCTTCACTTTCGACAACGACCTGGAAGCGAAAGACGAAGCGCGCACCTACTACCAGAAGGTGATCGATCAGTATCCCGATCATCCGCTGGCCCTGCAGGCGGGGCAACTGCTGCGCGTGCTCGACAAGTCGCCCGACGAGCTGGTGCGCCAGTTTCAGCAGCAGGCGCCGCCCGAAGAATGAGGTGCGGCATGCACTTTGCACCGCCGGGAGGCGTTTACGCAAGTGAAAAAAAAATCGACCCGACCATGAAGCGACCCGCTCTGCTCCTCTTCTTCGCCCTCTGCCACGGGCTGGCCGCCCTTGCCCAGGGCATCGAGTTTTTCCACGGCACCTGGGCCGAGGCGCTCGAAGAGGCGCGCCGCCAGGAAAAGATCATCTTCGTGGATGCCTATGCCCAGTGGTGCGGCCCGTGCAAGCGCATGGCGCGCGACGTGTTTCCGCAGGAAGAGGTGGGCGCCTTTTTCAACAAGCACTTCATCAACGTCAAGATGGACATGGAGCACGGCGAGGGGCCGACCTTCGGGCAGAAGTACCCCGTGAGCGCCTATCCCACCCTCTTCTTCATCGACTACACGGGCGAGGTGGTGCTGCAGGTGCGCGGCGCCCGCGATGCCGAGGGCCTCATCGAGCTGGGGCGCAAGGCACTGGGCATGGTGGACCGCAGCGCCCAGTATGCCGAGCGCTACGAGCAGGGCGACCGCAGCCCCGAGCTGGTGTACCAGTACATCAAGGCGCTCAACCAGGCGGGCAAGCCGTCGCTGGCCATCGCCAACGAGTACCTGCGCGCCCACCAGCGCGAGCTGGACAAGGAAGAAAACCTGCGCATCCTGTTCGAGGCGCTGGTGCAGGCCGACAGCCGCATCTTCGACCTGTTCGTGCAGCACCGCCCGCAGCTGGAAGCCCTCTACGGGGCCGAGGCCGTGCGCCATCGGATCGAGGAAGCCTGCCGGCGCACGCTCGAGACGGCCATGGAGTACGATTCGGAAACGCTGCTCGAGGAGGCCAAGGACAAGATGAAGGCGCAGTGCCCGGCTTCGGCCGCCACCTTTGCCGCCGAGGCCGACTGGCAGTTCTGGCGCACGAGCACCGACGACAAGGCGGCGTACAAGGCGGCACGCCAGTATGCCCGCACGTTCGACGACGACGCCAGGGCCCTCGACCGCCTGGCTCAGGACATCGTCCTGCATCGGGCCGAGTCGGCGCAGTGCCTCAAGGTGGCCGAGAAGAGCGCACGCCGCGCCGTAGCGCTGGAACCCGACTACTACGGCTACCACTACACGCTGGCGCGCGTGCTGGAAGCGCAGGGACGCACTGACGAGGCTGCCGAAGCGGCGCGTGCCGGCCTGAAGGTGGCCCAGAAGGCCGAAGCCGGTCCCGCCGCCGAAGCCCTGTTCAAGCGCTTCCTGCAGCAGATCGGCATGGCCGAATGACCGCCCGCGGGCTCCTCTTCTGCACCGGATGACGGATACCTTGCAAACACGGGCTCGGCTGGTGTCGTAAGAAAAAGACAACTTTGCCTGCAGCGGTGGGCGAAATGAATTTCGCTCTACGACGGCGAAATAAATTTCGCCCCACGTACATCGTAGGACGAGATTTATCTCGTCCAGGCCAAGGACAGCCTTCAACGGAAGGCTCGGTGAGTCTTGGAATGGGCCAGACGTTTACCAACCCCTCAAGGGTTCGCAAACGCCTGGCGGGTGCGAAATAAATTTCGCCCCACG
>CAYNYN010000104.1:0-10811 GCA_964401445.1 uncultured Saprospiraceae bacterium
GCTGAAAAAAGATAACCGGCCACACAGGGCCGGTTAACCTAATGGTGTGTTACACCATATCTCACCAACAAGTATTTTTTAAGCATTTCCGGTTTCGGAATCAAATTTGGGCAATTGCACCCGCTTGGCCAAGCCCCAACGGCCGGTTTTTGACATTTGTCAGACGAAAATCAGAATTGGTATACGACGTCCAGGATCATTGTACTGAATGAGGGAAAGTGAGATCGTGATAAAGAAGGTATCTTTGATCGAGCCAGCTTTTCCTGACTTGTAGTTGAAAATATTTGAAATGAAGTGGTCGGCGGAGCACTTCGCCGGCGGGCCGCAAAATGACACGACATGGCTATTACGAGGATAAAACTCGAGCGGTTCACTGCATTCAGCGATTTGGATTTTGAGCCCTCGCCGGGAGTCAATGTGTTGCTGGGTGCCAATGGTACCGGAAAGACGCATCTGATGAAAGTTGCCTATGCGGCCTGTGATGTCAGCAAGACAAAAGCAGCCTTTGCAGAAAAGCTCATACGGGTCTTCCTGCCTTCGAAAGGGGCGTTGGGACGTCTGGTCAAGCGCCAAAAAGGGAGCTCGAGAGGCATTGCCGAGGTGCATCGGCAGGGGCTGAAACTGCGCATTTCCTTTTCCAACCATGCAACCGTGCCGGGCTCTGCCGACATCACTGGCAGCAAGGCGTGGCAGAACCAGCCGATTGAAAGCGTGTATGTGCCCGTAAAGGAAATGCTTTCCAATGCACCCGGATTTCGCTCTCTGTATGCCCAACGAGAGGTGCACTTCGAGGAAATATATGCCGATATTCTGGACAGAGCATATCGACCAGCCTTGCGTGGCCCTCTGGATCGGAGCAGGAAAAAGCTGCTCGAGCAAATCGGCAAGCTGATCGAAGGCAGAGTGTTAATCAAGGAAGAAGAGTTCTTCCTGCGAAATGCGCATGGCAATCTCGAATTCACCCTCCTGGCGGAAGGCATGCGCAAATTGGGCCTGCTGTGGCTTTTGATCCAGAATGGTACCTTGCTCGAAGGGTCTGTGCTGTTCTGGGACGAGCCTGAAGCCAACCTGAACCCCAAGTTGTTCGGCCCCCTGATGGAGATTTTGCTCGAATTGCAACGAATGGGCGTGCAGATTTTTTTGGCTACCCATGACTACGTGATACTCAAAGAACTCGATTTGCGAAAGAAGGATTCGGATCAAGTGTTGTTCCATTCGCTGTATCGGGCAGAAGATGGCGAGATCGCGTGTCACTCCACAGACAAGTATCTGGACATTCATCCCAATGCCATTGCCGATACCTTTACGGATCTTTATGAGCGTGAAGTACAGCGCATATTGCAGCAAAACTTGTCATGATGCGGTTCACCGAAGGAGATTTCGCACTGGAAATCCCCGATGAGCATTCGGCGGGATTCAAATTTGACGATGAGGTATCCAGGGCCGGTCTCTCTTCCTGCATGAAAGCAGTGGATTTTGTAGTGAAAGTGAAGCAGAAAGCAGGCGAAAGGCTCTTTTTTATCGAGTTCAAGGATCTTGATCATCCCTTGCCCGCGGACGATCGGGCTCGTGCGAAGGCGACGAAAGAGAGAGACAAATTTTTAAGAAAACTCACAGAAGGACTGCAAGATGAGGCGTTGGTGAAAAAGTACCGCGACTCGTTTCTGCACCTGTGGGCCCGAGGCAACGCAGCCGAACTGCAAAATGTCACAAAAATCTATTGTGTACTGATCGCCTCGAACAGGCTCGACCAATCACTTTGGCCAGTCATTACTGACAATCTGAGGCGAAAATTGCCGGTGGGGAAGCCACCCAAAGCAGAGTGGAAGTATCCGATCGTGGATGAGTGTGTGGTATTGTTTTCCCTACAGCAATGGAATGAGCTTTTTCCTGCCTTCAAGCTTGAAAGAATGAGCGCGCGCTAAAGCCCGTTACAGAATGTGGGGGAATAGAGTTCCTGGCGGGAATCCGTCAAGTTGGCGGAATCGCCCCAATCGCCTCTGGTTCATGGTCGAGCACCGCGATAGCCACGCCCCCTTTCCTACGCGCACCGCTCAGCTAATCAACCCCCACCCCTTGAACTGTTTGCCCTCCTCGCTCAGGTGGCGGCGCAGCGGTTGGTGTTCGGGCAGGCTGAGGTCGGGGTCTTTTTCGAGCAGGGCGGCGGCGATCTTTCGGGCTTGCTGCACGATGGCGCCGTCCTGGGAGAGGTCGGCCAGGCGCAGCTGCAGGATGCCGCTCTGCTGCGTGCCCTCCATGTTGCCGGGTCCGCGCAGGCGCAGGTCGGCCTCGGCGATCTTGAAGCCGTCGTTGGTGCTGCACATGGTGCGTATGCGCTCGCGGCTCTCGCGCGTGAGCTTGTAGCCCGTCATGAGGATGCAGTACGACTGGTCGGCGCCGCGGCCCACGCGCCCGCGCAGCTGGTGTAGCTGCGACAGCCCGAAGCGCTCGGCATGCTCGATGACCATGACGGTGGCGTTGGGCACGTTGACGCCCACCTCGATGACGGTGGTGGCCACCATGATCTGCGTCTCGCCGCGCACGAAGCGCTGCATCTCGAACTCCTTGTCGGCGGCCTTCATGCGGCCGTGCACCACGCTGATCTGGTACCGGGGCGGCGGGAAGGAGCGGCGGATGGCTTCGTAGCCCTGCTCGAGGTTGAGCAGGTCGAGTTTTTCGCTCTCTTCGATGAGCGGATAGACGACGTACACCTGTCGGCCTTCGGCGATCTGCTTGCGCATGAAGTCGTACACGCCGTCGCGCTGGCGCTCAGTGCGGTGCACCGTGGTCACGGGCTTGCGGCCCGGCGGCAGCTCGTCGATGATGGACACGTCGAGGTCGCCGTAGAGCGTCATGGCCAGCGTGCGCGGGATGGGCGTGGCCGTCATCACGAGGATGTGGGGCGGCAGGTCCTTGCCCTTTTTCCACAGGGCGGCCCGCTGCTTGACGCCGAAGCGGTGTTGCTCGTCGGTGATGGCCAGGCCCAGCCGCCGGAACTCGACCTGTGGCTCGATGAGGGCGTGGGTGCCCACCACGATGTGGATGCTGCCGTCGCGCAGCCCTTCGAGGATGGCCTTGCGCTGTCTGCCTTTGACGTTGCCCGACAGGAAAGCCACCTCGATGCCCATGCCCTCGAGGTAGCTGCTGATGCTCTGGTAGTGCTGGCTGGCCAGGATCTCGGTGGGGGCCATGAGGCAGGCCTGGAAGCCGTTGTCGATGGCCAGCAGCATGCTGAGCAGCGCCACGATGGTCTTGCCGCTGCCCACGTCGCCCTGCAGCAGGCGGTTCATCTGGGTGCCCGAGCCCAGGTCGCGACGTATCTCGCGCACCACGCGCTTCTGGGCGTTGGTCAGCTCGAAGGGCAGCTTTTCCTGGTAGAAGCGCATGAAGTGGTCGCCCACCTTTTCGAACACGTGGCCTTTGAGCCGGCGCTTGCGCAAATGCTTGAGCTGCAACAGTCGTAGCTGCATGAAGAACAGCTCTTCGAACTTGAGGCGGCGCCGTGCTGCTTCCAGCTCTTCCTCATTGCGCGGAAAATGTATTTGCCGAAAGGCGGTGAGCCGGGGCGGAAAGTTGAGGCGGGTGGTCAGCCATTGGGGCAGCACCTCCGGCACGTCCTCGACGGTGAGCTGCTCGAACAGCTGTTGCATGATGCGTCGCCGCTCGCGCTGGTCCAGGCGCCGCTGGTTGAGCTTGTCGGTGCTCGGATACACGGGCGCCATGGTGAGCATGGCCTGGGCGTTGTCGGGGCGCAGGGGTTCCATCTCGGGATGGGGGATGTTGAGTTGGCCCTGGAAAGAGTTGATGCGGCCGAAGACGACGTACTCCTGACCCACTACCAGGTTTTTCTCGAGCCACTGGAGGCCTCTGAACCACACCAGCTCGATGACGCCCGTGCGGTCGCGCAGGCGCCCCACCAGGCGCTTCTTGGGGCCCGTGCCGATCGTCTCGAGGCGGCGCAGCACCCCGCGCAGCAGCACTTCGCCGCTGTCGGGCCGCAGCTCGCTGATGGGCGTGAAGCGCGTCTTGTCCACGTAGCGGAAAGGGTAGTGGTACAGCAGGTCGCGCCAGGTGTACAGCCCCAGCTCCTTTTGCAGCAGCTCGGCTTTTTTGGGGCCTACCCCTTTCAGATAGGTGATTTCCGTGTCGAGTTTGCCAGGCATGAATGCGTTTTATGCTCGTTGCGAAGTGGTTGGGGAAAATGCTCCCTGGTTTTTCAAAACCGCAGCTTTCAGGCGCATTTTTGTTACACAGAGTTCCACAGAGTACGCACTGAGGATCACCGAGTTTTGGTAGAATCGGGTGAATCGGTTGAGCGTACAGGGTTAAGCGTTTGTCTCACGCGAAGACGCAAAGACAGCCACGCTTTTCACTCCTCACTCCTCACTCTTCCCTCCTCTCCTTTGGGCCGTCGTCCCGGTTCAGCAGGTTTCCCGCAGCGGGTACTTCCGTAAAAATAGTGGCTGTGGCCAAAAGGTTTTCGCCGAAGGGTAGGCACCCAAACGAAAGAAGAGCGATTGCACGCAACCGCTCTTCTCTTTCACAAGGTATCGCTTCGGGCTCAGACCCAGCCGCATACGATGCCGCCCATGATGGCCATCGTCACGGCCCAGTAGCCCACGTTGATGAAAATGTACTTCCAGCTCTTGCCCTCGAACAGCGCGTTGGTGCCCAGCACCGGCAGCACCAGCAGGATGGCCGTGAGGAAGCCGTGGAATGCTCCGTGCTTGAAGGTGCGGAAGTTGTCGCCGTACTTTTCCATGAAGCTGGCCATGAGCTGACCCACTTCGGAGTTGGGATCGCCGAAGCCGGGCTCGTCGATGAGGATCGAGCCGAGGTGCATCTGGTGAATCGTGAGGTACTGCATCTCGAAGGCCAGCAGGAAGCTGAGGATGAACGAAGCGACGAAGATCTTCGTCATGTTGGCAGCTTGGGCCTTCTCTTCGGTCATGCCCGATTCGGCCATCCAGGCGGTGCCCAGCACTTTCGGATTGTACCAGACGAAACCCACGATCGTGGGCACGAAGGTCGCGGCGATGATCGCCATCCAGTTGATTTCCATCGTTTTGTCGTTTTGGAGGTGAGTAATGTTGGATTGTTGTAGGTACAAGATATGGAAAAGGGATCATTGTGTCGGCAAAAATATCATTTGTTTGAAACTTTTTGTTTTTACTTTTGGGCATCAAAACCTCGTGTCCCATGTTCGATCGCGCCGTGTTGCATCTCGATCTCGATGCCTTTTTCGCTTCCGTAGAGCAGTTGCGCCATCCCGAGCTGCGGGGCAAGCCCGTGCTGATCGGGGGCAAGAGCAGCCGGGCGGTGGTGGCCTCGTGCAGCTACGAGGCGCGCCGCTTTGGCATCCATTCGGCCATGCCCATGCGCACGGCCCTGCAGCGCTGCCCCGATGCCATCGTTCTGCGCGGCGACATGGAGACGTATTCGAAGTATTCGCGCATCGTGACGGAGATCATCGAGGAGGAGGCCCCGCTGTTCGAGAAGGCGAGCATCGACGAGTTCTACGTCGATCTGACGGGCATGGACCGCTTCGTGGGGTGCTGGAAGTGGGCCGTCGAGCTGCGGCGGCGCATCATGAAGGAGACGGGCCTGCCCCTGTCGCAGGCGCTGGCCGTCAACAAGCTGGTGTCGAAGGTGGGGGCGGGCGAGGCCAAGCCCAATGGCGAGCGCCTCATCGAAGCCGGCACCGAACGCCAGTTTCTGGCGCCGCTGTCGGTGCGCAAGCTGCCGGGGGTGGGGCGCGTCACCTACGAGCGCCTGTGTCTGATGGGGGTGCGCCAGGTGGGCACGCTGGCGCAAATGCCGCCCCAGCTGCTCGAGCGCCGGTTCGGCAAGCACGGCAGGGCCTTGTGGCGAAAGGCCAACGGCATCGACGACAGCCCCGTGCAGTCCTGGCACGAGCGCAAGAGCATCAGCACCGAACGCACCTTCCACCAGGACACCACCGACGTGCACTGGCTGCGCGACCGCCTCACCGACATGGTGACGAAGCTGGCCTGGGAGCTGCGCAAAAAGCAAAAACTCACGGCCAACATCGCGGTGAAGATCCGCTATTCCGACTTCAACACCTTTACCCAGCAGCGCAAGATCCCCTACACGGCCCACGACCGCACGCTCATCCGCCATGCGCACGACCTCTTCGAGCGCCTGTACCAGCGGCGCCAGCTGGTGCGCCTCATCGGCGTGCGCTTCGGCGACCTGGTACACGGCCACTATCAGCCCGACCTGTTCGACGACACGGCCGAGGAGGTGCACCTGCTCGAACGCATGGACTACATCCGCGCGCGCTTCGGTCCCGATGCCATCCGGCTGGCCAGTACGTTACCGCGAGGAGGCGTGAGGAGAGAGGAGTGAGGAGAGAAGAGTGCGTGGCGTGTCGTTGCGCCGTGGCGGCTTTGCGCGAGACAACGCTACACGCTCAACGCTCAACCCTCATTGACCGGCTCGAAGCGGGCCGTGAAGTGGCGCAGGAAGGGCGGCTCGTAGGTGATCCGGAAGCCATGTGCCTCGTCGCGGTGCTTCATCAGCTCGGCAAAAGTCTCCACCACGTAGTCGATATGGCTCTGGGTATAGACGCGGCGCGGGATGGCGAGGCGCACCAGCTCCATGGCTGCCGGGATGAGCTTGCCCTGTTCGTCGTATTTGCCGAACATCACCGAGCCGATCTCGCAGCAGCGGATGCCGCCTTCGAGGTAGAGGTTGCACGCGAGCGCCTGGCCCGGATATTCCTCGACGGGGATGTGCGGATAGAAGGCGCGGGCATCGACATAGACGGCGTGACCGCCCACGGGCCGCACGATGGGCACGCCCAGCTCGTCGAGCTTGTTGCCCAGGTAGGCCGTGCTGGTGATGCGATAGTGCAGGTAGTCGGGATCGAACACTTCCTGCAGGCCCACGGCCATGGCCTCCATGTCGCGGCCGGCCAGCCCGCCGTAGGTGGCATAGCCTTCGGTGATGATCAGGACGGTGCGGCACTGCAGGGCCAGGTCCAGGTCGTTGAGCCCGAGGAAGCCGCCGATGTTGACCAGGCCGTCTTTCTTGGCGCTCATCACGCAGCCGTCGGCCAGCCGGAACATCTCCTGTGCGATCTCGCGGTAGCTCTTGTCTTCGTAGCCCGGCTCGCGATGCTTGATGAAGTAGGCGTTCTCGGCGATGCGGCAGGCGTCGAGGATGAAGCGCACGCCGTGTTTTTTGCAGATGCGCGACACTTCGCGTGCATTGGCCATGCTCACGGGCTGGCCGCCCCCGCTGTTGTTGGTCACCGTCAGGATGACGGCGCCGATGTTTTCGGCGCCATGCTGCCCGATGAGGGCCTCGAGCCGCGTGGTGTCCATGTTGCCCTTGAACGGATGGATGGCCTCGGGGCGGCGCGCCTCGGGAATGGGGATGTCGATGGCCTGGGCACCCGAAAACTCGATGTTGGCGCGCGTGGTGTCGAAGTGGGTATTGCTGATGAAGACCTTGCCCGGCCCGCCGAGGCGGGTGTAGAGCAGATGCTCGGCCGCGCGCCCCTGGTGGGTGGGCAGGATGTAGGGATAGCCCGTCAGGTCCTTCACGACGGCTTCGAGGCGCTCCCAGCTTTTGGCCCCGGCATAGCTTTCGTCGCCGCGCATGATGGCGGCCCACTGTTCGGCGCTCATGGCCGAGGTGCCGCTGTCGGTGAGCAGGTCGATGATGACGTGTTCGGACTTGAGCAGGAAGGGGTTGTAGGCTGCTTGCCGCAAATATCGCTCGCGCTCTTCGCGCGTGGTGAGCCGGATCTGTTCCACCACCTTGATGCGGAACGGCTCGATGGTGACCTTGTGATGCATGGGGTGTGGATTGAGGGTTGGACTTCGGTTGACGGGCAAAAGTAGCGGCGGCTTTTCCCGGAAGGAGATGATGAAAGTCATTGGAAGGAGTGGGGAAGGCGCCTATGGGCACATTGTCGGCGGCCTTGCCGCAGGCGCTGTAATGGTGCCTTTTGCACGCATCTTTGGGCGCGATGCCCGTAAATTGGAGGGGAAATGGGGCGCTGCCCTTCAGCCAAACCAACCTTCCCCGACATGAAATCATCCCGCTTCCTTCGCATCCTCCTGTTGTTGCTGCTCTGCGATCTGCTGCTCTTCCTGACGTGCCAGTATCGGGCCGCGGCGCCCGACCACACCGGCGGGCCCCATTTGCCGAAAGGCGAACACACGAACCAGCCCCCCGACGAGGCGACCTACAAGCCGTGGGAAGGCTGGTTCCTGGCCCGCCACTGGCCCGACCGCGTGCCCAGCATCGAGGGCTACGCGCGGGGCATGGCGCAGGCCCGGCAGCAGGCGCTTGCGCAAATGCAGCAGCGCAGCGGCGGCTTCGGTGCCCCCTGGCGCGTGGAAGGGCCGGGCAACCTCGGCGCGCGCATCAACTGCATCGCCGTGCATCCCGACGACGAAAACATCCTCTACGTGGGCTTCTCCAACGGCGGCGTGTGGAAAACCACCGATGGCGGCGCCACCTGGACGCCCCTCATGGAAGACCATACCTGGCAGGCCGTGGGCGACATCACCCTCGACCCTTCCGACCCCGAGACCGTGTACGTCGGCCTGGGCGACCCCAACATCACCTTCTACCCCATGATCGGCGATGGGGTGTGGCGCAGCACCGACGGCGGCCAGACGTGGCAGCACCTCGGCCTGGCCGAAACGGCCATCGTCACCCGCATCGTGGTGCACCCCACCGACCCGCAGACCCTCTTCGTGGCCACCATGGGCCTGCCCTTCGAGCGCAACGCGCATCGCGGCCTGTACCGCAGCACCGACGGCGGCCAGACGTGGCAGCAGGTGCTCTTCGTCAGCGACCAGGCAGGCATCAGCGACCTCGAGATGGATCCCTTCAACCCCGACATCCTCTTCGCCAGCGGCTGGGACCGCATCCGCAACAACGAGGAGAGCATCATCGCGGGGCCCGGCGCGCGCGTGTGGCGCAGCACCGACGGCGGCGACACCTGGCAGGCCCTCGCAGGCGGCCTGCCCACCACCGGCAACCTGGGGCGCACCACCATGGCCATCTCGCGCACCACGCCCGGCAAGCTGTACGTGCGCTACGTGGGCAGCAACGCCCAGGTGCACGGCATCTATCTGACCACCGACTACGGCGACACCTGGCAGAGCATCAGCGTGGCGGGCCTCGAGAACGCCCTGGGCGGCTTCGGCTGGTACTTCGGCCACATGGAGCTGCACCCCGACAACGACGATCACATCTACATCCTCGGCGTGGATCTTTGGGAGCGCCTTTCGGCAAATGCCGCCTGGCAGGAGGCCACGCCCCCCTGGTGGGAGTACGACATCCACGCCGACAAGCACGATCTCGTGTTCGGCCCCTCGGGTGCCATGTACCTGGCCACCGACGGCGGCCTGTACAAGACGCCCGACGGCGGCCAGACCTGGGAAGACCTCGAAAACATTCCCGCCACCCAGTTCTATCGGGTGGCCTGGAGCCCGCACCAGCCCGACCTGTACTACGGCGGCGCCCAGGACAACGGCATTACGGCGGGCAACCATCTCGCACTCAACGACTGGCCGCGCCTCTATGGCGGCGACGGCTTCCAGGTGCGCTTCCGGCCCGACGAGCCGTCGGTCATCTACGTCGAGACGCAGAACGGCAACGTCAGCGTGTCGCAGGATGGCGGCCAGAACTGGGAGCCTGCCACCAGCGGCATCCCCTCGGGCGACCGCCAGAACTGGAACACGCCTTACATCCTCAGCCCGCACGATCCCGATGTGATGTACTACGGCACCTATCGCGTCTTTCGCAGCGATGCGGGCGTGGTACCCCAGTGGTACGCCATCAGCACCGACCTGACCGACGGCGTGGTCACCCATCCGCGCAACCACAACATCACGGCCCTGTCGGAATCGCCGCTCGTGGAGGGTCTGCTCTACGTGGGTACCTCCGACGGCAACGTGTGGCGCACCGACGACCCGCTCGATCCCAATGCCTGGACCAACGTCAGTGCCGGCCTGCCCGACCGCTACGTGACCGAGGTGAAGGCCTCACCGGCCTTTCCCGATCGCGTGTACGTGACGCACTCGGGCTACCGCGACAACGAGTTCATCCCGCGCGTGCACCGCTCCGACGACCGCGGCGCCACCTGGGTGGACCTCAGCAGCAACCTGCCCGACCTGGCCCTCAACGACGTCCTCATCCTGCCGGGCTATCAGGACAGCGTGCTGTTCGTGGCTTCCGACGGCGGCGTGTACGGCAGCACCACCGGCGGCGCCGAGTGGTTCCGCGTGGGCGACAACCTGCCGTTCGTGCCCGTGTTCGACCTCGAGTACGATCCGGTCAATCACCGCCTCATCGCGGCCACCTTCGCGCGCAGCATTCAGACCTGGCCACTCGACTCGCTGGTGCCGCCGCCCCTGCCTACGGCCATCAGCGGGCCGGTGGCCGAGGCAGGCACCCTGCGCCTCTGGCCCAATCCCGCACGCGACCAGGTCTGGATTGCGCTTCCGCAAATGCCGCCCGCAGGCGCGCGCCTCCAGCTGTACGACCTGCAGGGGCGCCTCCTGGAGACGCACACATGGCCCGCCGCAGCTCAGTGGCAACTGCCTGTGTCGCATTTGCCGAAAGGCATCTATTTGTTGCAGGTGCAAGGCAGGGAAAAGACCTGGCAGGGAAGGGTAGTGATCGAATGAGCAATGCAGCGTAGGGCGAGATTCATCTCGCCGTCCGGGCGAAATAAATTTCGCCCCACGCTATACGTAGGACGAGATTTATCTCGTCCGTTGAGGGATGGGAACCTGCTATTTGCGAAAGCGGAATGCCAACGG
>CAYNYN010000105.1:0-10769 GCA_964401445.1 uncultured Saprospiraceae bacterium
CAACCATTTTTTGCATGGGGCATGGCACACAGCCTCACTCGCCCCGGAAATAGTCTTTCATCTTTTCGAAAAACCCTTTCTCCGACTTGCCCGGGTCGGGCTGGAAGTCGGGCATCTCGCGCATCTTTTCGAGCAGGGCGCGCGCCTCATCGGAAAGGTGTTTGGGCGTCCAGAGGTTGACGTGGATGAGCTGGTCGCCCGTGCCGTAGGTCTGTACGGAAGGCAGGCCTTTGCCCTTGAGGCGGAAAATCTTGCCTGCCTGCGTGCCGGCGGGGATCTTGATTTTCACCTTGCCGTCGAGCGTGGGCACGTCGACCGAGGTGCCCAGGGCGGCATCGGCGAAGTTGAGGTACAGCTCATAGATGACGTTCATGCCATCGCGCTGCAGATACTCGTGGGGCAGCTCCTCGATGGTGATGAGCAGGTCGCCCGGCGCACCACCCCGCACCCCGGCATTGCCCTTGCCCGAGAGGGAGAGCTGCATGCCTTCTTCCACGCCTGCCGGGATTTCGATGTCGATGGTCTCTTCACCCATCACGCGGCCTTCGCCCCGGCAGGCCGGACAGTTGGCCACCACCACGCGGCCGCTGCCGTGGCAGGTGGGGCAGGTGGTCGTGGTGGCCATCTGGCCCAGGAAGGTATTGCGTATCTGCCGCACCTGGCCGGCGCCGCGGCAGGTGGTGCACGTCTGTACCGACGAGCTGTCCTTGGCGCCCGTGCCGCCGCAGGCGCTGCAGGGCACCTGCTTTTTCACCTTGATGCGCTTGGTGACGCCCTTGGCGATCTCTTCGAGCGTGAGCTTGACCTTGACGCGCAGGTTGGCACCGCGCTGGCCGCGCGGACGCCGGCGCCGCGTGCTGCCACCAAAGAACTGCTCGAAGGGGCTGCCGCCAAAATCGCCGAAGATGTCGCTGAAGTGCTCGAAGATGTCCTCCATGGTCATGCCGCCACCCGAAAAGCCGCCGGCACCGCCCTCGACGCCGGCATGGCCGTAGCGGTCGTAGCGGGCGCGCTTCTCGGGATCGGACAGCACGCCGTAGGCTTCGGCCGCCTCCTTGAACTTTTCTTCGGCTTCCTTGTCGCCCGGGTTGCGGTCGGGGTGGTACTTGAGGGCGATCTTGCGATACGCCTTCTTGATTTCCACCTCCGTGGCGTTGCGCGACACGCCCAGTATCTCGTAATAATCTCTCTTTGCCATGCCTGCTGATTTGCGGGGTCAAAGGTCGGTAACCTTCACCACACCTGTCCAATAAAACGACACCAGCCCGAAGTAGCGGCAATCACGCTTCCGGCTGGTGCCTCATCCAAATATCCGGCGCATTCATCGCCCATCATTTGCCTACCACCACCTTGGCGTGGCGGATGATCTTGCCTTTGAGCTTGTAGCCTTTCTCGACGGTGTCCACCACCTTGCCTTTCATGTCTTCGCTGGGGGCGGGCACCTCCGAGATGGCCTCGTGCTCGTCGGGGTTGAACTCCTTGCCCGTGCTTTCCATGGGCTCCAGACCGCGCGACTCGAGCGTCTTGTACAGCTTCTGATACACCAGATTGACGCCCTCGCTGAACTGCTCCTTGCTGCCGGGCGCCTCGGCCGAGGCCTTGGCCCTGTCAAAATCGTCCAGCACAGGCAAAATGGCTGCCATTGTGTCTCGTGCAGCCTGATCGATGATCTCGGTGCGCTCCTTGAGGGTGCGCTTGCGGTAGTTATCGAACTCGGCCATCAGCCGAAGGTACTTGTCCTTCAGCTCGGCCACCTCCTGCTTCAATCGTTCGTTCTCTGCTTTCAATTGTTCGATGGTTTCTTCCTGGTTTTGCGTGTTTTCCATATTGGTCTCCTCCTCCCCGGCTGCCACTTCGGTTTGCTGCTCCACGGCAGCCGTTTCGGTTTCCTGAGGGTCTTCTACCGGGATTTTGTTTTTTTCTTTGTCACTCATAAGGCATTGCTGTTTTGCTGCTTCGTCACCGACACTGATCAACATGCTTGCCAGTCGGGCTACCGCGCCATTTTGGCAGCAGCCTCGTTTTACAACAAAAAACATCCGTCGAGGTTTGGGCAAAAAACGCTACCAACTGACCCGCGAACAGGCGCTGCAACGGCTCGAACGCTACTGCGCCTACCAGGATCGCTGCCACCAGGAGGTGGAGCGCAAGCTGCGCGAGCTGGGCATGCACGGCGCCGACCGCGACGCCATCCTGCTGCACCTCATCGAGGAGGGCTTCCTCGACGAGGAGCGTTTCGCCCGCTCGTTCGTGCGCGGCAAGTTTCGCATGAAGGGCTGGGGCCGCAGCCGCCTGCTGCGCGAGCTCAAGGCACGCGACATCTCCGACTACTGCATCCGTCAGGCCCTCACCGAAATCGACGAGGCCGAATATCGCGAGACGGTGGCTGCACAGCTCCGCAAGAAGTGGGACCAGCTCGCCAGCGAGCCGCCCCTCCAGCGCCGGCAGAAGCTGTACCGCTGGGCGCTCGGCCGCGGATACGAAAACGAGCTCATCCAGGATTTCCTCGACCGGGCTGCCGATTGAGTTTTTCCGCTTGCGCAAAAAACGAGGCAGCGCCACCGGCACGGGGCCGATGGCGCTGCACGCGACAGGGAGGGGCACAACTACTTGGGTACTGCAAAGGCGGCACCGGCATCGCCGTCGAAAATCTGCGTCAGGATTTCGTCGAGCAGGGTGTTGCCCGATGTCAGTACGGGCTCTTTCGGATGATATACCTTCGGCAGGTGATATACTTTCGCTGCTCCGTCCAGCATTTGTTCCGATTGGGTCAACAGGCCGTCGTGAGCCGAATCGAAATAATACACTTCGACGGGTTCCTCCTCCAGACACTGCGGAATGCAATCGTAAAAGGCCTCGTACGGATCGCCGGGATACAGCGCCATGCATTCATTGTAGCATTGTTGATACGTGGGCGGCTCGATCACTTCCTTTTTTACATTGACAGAGGCATTGTAGTACAATGCTGCCGTTTGCCACTCCGTTTCGAGGTAAATGTTTATCAACATGCAACGCATGTCCTGCGCCACTTCCTGGTTGTAAATAGCGATGGCGTTTATTTGATCGAGCAGGATGTCGAGACGGTCCTGAATGGCATTTGCCACCAAATCGAGGAGACTAACCGGCGAATCTCCACTCGCGTCTGCAATGATCGACTTGAGGATATTCAAAAACCCGTTCAGGTTGTTCACCGTGTTCAGAATGAGCGCTCTCTTTCTCTTCAGCTTTTTGTTGTTCAACAGGAAGGTCTCACAGCTTCCCAAAGGATCTGTACCCGCCAGGGCATCGAAATAAATGGAAGACAAAAATCGGGACAGGGAAAAATCGGACACGCTGCCGTAGATCACTACCCAGGGCACATCGGGCAGGTTTTCGCCGAGCTGTAGCAATTCCGGACTCTGGGGGAACATCGGGGCATAAAACTCGGGCGACTGGCGCAAGTCCTCGATCCAACCTTCGAAAGATTCCAACAAGGCACAGTCGCCTTCGCATCCCAGCTTTTGCTTCATGATCTTTAGCTGATCGAGCAGTTCCTCGGCTTTGCTCTGGTTGTTGGGCGCATAGGGCTTGACGGCCCATTCGAGTGCTCCGGAGCCGTAATTGGGCACGCCCAGCAGCACCAGCGCCCCCACCTTGTCCGAAATGTTGGCCAACTGCCTGGCCACCAGCCCGCCATAGTCGTGGGCCAGCACCAGCACGTCGTCGTACGGCTGCAGATGTGTGGCCAATTGCTGTGCAGCGCCTTCCACCCCCAGCTCGGGTTGGTAAGCCGTATTGGGTAACACCTCACCCAAAAGGTCGATCAATTCGTACCCGCTGGCTTTCATAATGGCCGGAGTGGCCTGCCATCCACTGCTCGTGGTGCCCGGGCCGTCGAGCCACAACGTGTATCGACTGCCCGACTGCGCGGCTGTCGGCGGGCACGTCATCAGCAGGACGAATGCCATCAGCGCGCCGTACCCCAACAGGCGCATCATCGCATTGCCTTTCATCTTCCTCTGTTTTTGATTGGGTTAGAAAAAATTGGTTCCAGGCGATGCCGCCCTCAAAACTCCATTACCACGTTCGACAGCTCTGCCACACGGTGCAGCACCATGCGCTTGCCCGTCAGCGGCGAGTCGTAGCACGCGCGAAACCAGTGCACCAGAGGCTTCCCCTCGGCATCGTACAGGGTGCGCTGGCTGTGGTCCAGCATGCCGTCGGCATCGTAGGCGTCCATGCCGCTCACCACCTGCAATTGCTTGTCGATGATCCAGTTCTTGTACCCGAATCCCGACACCTGCTTCATCACCGCATACCGATCGTTCACATGGGTCACCGCAAAACCCGCCTCATCCAGGCCCGCCAACAGCGCATTAAACACCGTGTCGGGAAGCTGCGTCGAGGGCACCAACTGATCCAGCAACGACTGCCACCACTGCGTCTCGGCGTCCGACTGCCAGCCCATGGCCAGCTCCTCGCCCGACGCATCCAGCCAACGCACCTCGCCCTTGTTCAGCTCGATGCGCGCCACCGGATCGCCCTTGATGGCCGACACCAGGCCCAGGCTCCCGGCCGGGTACACCGGCAATGACGGATCGGACTGCCGCTCAAACACCCCGCTGGCCAAGCCCTCGGCATCTACCGCGTACTCGATGTGCCACGTCTCACCCACCGGCGTGGCCATGGCCCGCTCGCTCAGCGGCATGCCCACCGTGTCGGACACATCGGCCGGCGTCACGAAATGCCACAGGCGCGCATCCATGCGCACACACAGCGCATTTTCCTGACAAAGGGTACCTGACCCAAAAAGCGGCTCGTCGAAATCGCCGCGACACGACGTCAGCACACTCGCCCCTGCCACCCACAGCAGGAGCCAAAGAAGCGTTCTCATGGTTCTGTGTCTATTCATTTCAGGCCCCGAATTGACCCGGACGGGGCATCGGGCTGCGGCATGCGCATGTGGGGCGCCGCAGTTACCCCTGTGGCCGCGCGGCTATGGTGCAATTGCAGTACAAAAAAACATACATTCCACATATGCAAGTCACTGACTTGCTTCGCTATAAAAAATTTGACACCTGTCCGCTTCCGCAAAAAACGAAGCAGCGCCACCGGCACGGGGCCGATGGCGCTGCACGCGTTTCCGTCAAACAGGTATCCGGTTTAATTCACGATCACCTTGCGCACGATGGCGGCCCGATCGGACTGCAGGCGCAGGAAATAGACGCCCGAGGGCAGGTTGGACAGGTCGAGCACGTGCGTCTCTTCGCCGCCGCTGAGGAACTGGCGGGCCATCACTTCGCGACCGTCGGCCGTGGTGAGGGTGGCCGTCAGCGACAGCACCTCATCGGTGCGGATGCCCAGCGTGAGCTGGCCATCGGTCGGGTTGGGCCAGATGCCGAACTGGAAGTCGGGCGCCACCTCTTCGGTCGAGGTGGGGAAGGCCGACTCGACGAGCGTGCCCTTGCCGTCGGCGGCCGCGCAGGCCTGGTCGCCCTGGTCGGAGGTGACGCATGCCGTGCCGTTGTAGCTCACCAGGTCCATGAACTCGACATCGTCGACGAACCAGCCCAGGCCGGCTTGCTGTTCATCGGTGCCGAAGCGGAAGCGCAGGCGGATGGTCTGCCCCGCATACTCGCTCAGGTCGATGTAGGTGGGGATGAAGCCCCCGCTGTTGCCCGAGAAGGCCTGCAGGTTGGGCACGACGAAGGTGCCATAGGCGATGAAGCCCGGATAGCCGTTCTTGAACATCTTGTCGCCGACCTGCTGCCAGGTGTTGCCACCATCGGTCGAGATGTCGACTACGCCGCCGTCGAAGCCGGCCTCCGTCTCGTAGTAGTGGTAGAAGCGCAGCGTGGGCTGGTTGCCGTCCACGGCATAGGGCACCAGCAGCTCGAGCACCTGGCGGCTCTCGCCTTCGATGTCTTCCACGCTCCACGAGTAGTCGGGGCTGTGGCTGAGCGCATCGGTGATCTGCCAGATGTTGGACGCGGCATTGCCGATGTAGTAGAAGTCCCAGTTGTCTTCGGCATCCGCGGTCGGCACGTCGTCGAGGAACTGGGTGACGCTGTAGTTGTTCGGGTCGCTCATGAGCTGGTAGGTGATGGTCACCTCGTCCTGGTAGTTCATGGTGCCCAGGTCGAAGATGACGGTATTGCCGTCCACGGTGGCCGGCACGTTCGACGAGCCCTGCTTGAAGACGGTGCCTGCGGGAATCTCGTCGGTCACGGTGACGCCGGTGAGCGTCTCGGGCTTGTGGTTCACCACTTTGATGGTCACGTCGATGTCGTCGCCGGCCTCGATGAAGTCGGTCATCTCCTTGCTGATCTTCAGCTCCTGGATGCAGAGCGGATACGGCTCGAACGACTCGACCTGGTCGGCCGCGTTGTCGCTGTCGCCCTGATCGGCGTAGTAGCCCAGGCCCCTGCGGGCAAACACCTCCCAGATGAGGCACTGGTTGGCGCCGCCGAAGAGGGCCTCGTCGGCGGCGAGGATGGCGTCGCGGCCGTCCACGAAGCCGGGGAAGCAGGGCTGGTTCTTCATGCCTTCGAACACCAGGCGCACGGCCATGTTGTTGCCGCCGGTGCCGTTGTACCAGTCGGGGTCGTAGCCGTATTCGTCCACGAAGGCCCAGTACAGGTCCCACAGCATGGCCGTCCACACCTCACCCAGGGCGTGTACTTCCGTATTGCCGGCCACGTCGCCATAGGTCAGCGGGTTGACGTTCATGTCGGTGCTGTACGGATAGCGGCGGATGCCGCGGCCGTCGTTGGGCTGGCGCATGACGAAGGTGCCCACGCCGCGGCGCTGGCTGCCCACGTCGCCGGGCCGCACCGAGGTGATCAGCGTCATGAAGTCGCTCCACCCCTCGCCCATCTGTTCGGCATTGCCGAGGCAGGCCGTCGAGGGGCCACCCGTGAGACGCGTCGAGATGCCGTGGCCGTACTCGTGGGCGATGATGCCGTTGTCGAAGTCGCCGTCGAGCTGGTCGGGGCCCGTCTGGGGCGGCGCCACGAGCGACACCTCGAGGCCCTGGCCCACGTACTGGCGGATGGTCTGGCAGTCCACACTCGAGATGAAGACGACGGGAATGGTGACCGCTCCGCCGTCCGAGCCGGCACCCATGGTGATGAGGGCATCCTCGAAGTTGCAGATGATGACTCCGATGGCGCCGTTCTGCTCGGCCTGCAACGCCTTGGTGCCGAACTGGCAGCCGCCGCGGTCGATGAGCGCGATCTTGCCCGCCAGCTCGTCGCCGTTGAGGATTTCCTCACAGCCGTCGGTGGCCAGCGGCTCGGACACGCCGTCGTTCACCTCGACCACCTCGCCCGTCACGGGCTGGTCGGTGATGGGTGCGCCCCAGCCATTGGCCACGCCCGTGGCGTACACGCCAGCCACGGGGTCGGGCGCATTGACGGTGAGGTAACGCGCTCCGGCCGTCGTCCATACGAACATGTTGATCGAGCCCGAGCCGCCGTCGTTGCTGTGGCTGTAGAAGGCGTTGTTGGTACTGCCCGTTTCGGCGCCGGCCTGGGCCCGCGCGATGAGGGGGTCGCCGCCCGTGCCGCCACGACCGTAGGTGTTTTCCTGGAAGTTGCCGGCAGGCTCGTCGAAACCGTAGTGGTACGACAGGTCGTGCATGATGTTGCTCATGTAGAACAGGTTGGTCACGGCCGCATCGACGATGGTGTCCGGCTCGGCATTGTCGTCGTAGTAGAAATCGAAGATGAGGTCGGGGCCGCCGTCGGGCTCATCGCCCTGCGAGCTGCCATTGTCCTGGCGGTCCTGGTAGGCGTGCACGTTGTTGCCGCGCGTGATGGTGTACTCGGGCCCGGGCTCGCCGTTGGTGTCGTGCCAGCCGTAGGGCGAGGCGAGGCTGTCGTGCGGATTGACGACGAGGCTGCGCGCACCATGGGCGGGGCTCTCGAGCGGGATGGCAAACACGTTGTAGGTGGCGCCGTCGGTCACCACGACCGGGGCCATGTTTTCCTGCTGCTGCACCGCGCGCACGGCGGCTTCAGCGCCGGCACGCGTCACGCCACCAGCCGTGCAGTAGATGGTCCAGTTGTCCTTGTCGAGCAGCTCGCCCGTGGTAGCATCGATGCGCATGCTCCACTTGTCGTGGCTGCCGCTGGGTGCCAGCAGCACGTCCCACGCCAGACGCACGCCCTGGTTTTTGGTCGGGGCCAAAACGAGCGCCACGTGGATGTCTTCGCGCGCCACCGCTTCGTTTTCGAACACGAAATGGTGGGCATCGGGCTGTGCCACGAGGCGCAGACTGCCGTCGGCCGGCAGGCCCAGGTGCTGCAGGGCGGCAGCCACACCCGCCTCGGCCGTCAGCGTGGGCGTGGTGGTGTTCACCTTTTCGGCCAGCTGGCTGACGAAGCGGCGCCCCACGTAAAAGACCTCGCCGTCCTTGGTGATGTTGAAGTTATTGATGGCGTTATACACCTCTATGCCCTCATAGCGCTGCTTCAGGTATACGCGCGTGATGCCCGTGCTGCGGTCGGTATACATGTCGCTGACGATGACGTCGGCGATGTCTTCGGGGGCATAGCCCCATTCCTTCTGGTGGTCGCTCAGGTAGCGCAGGGCAATGTCGAGTCCTTGCCTGTCGGTTTGCGCCCCGGCGCACACACTCAGGCCCAGCATCACGAAGAGCAGGCCCGTCAGTCGGGTACAGATTTCATTCATACGACTAAAAAGTTGATTGATAAAACGATGACGAATCAGTTGCAAAAACATCCAACCAGGTACAGTCAAAGGGCGGGTGCATACTTGCCTCCCCGGCTGCATTTTTCTCGGAAAGCACAACAAATTTATTCATTGATTTTGCACGCGAAGCGCCTTTCGGCAAATAATTCCCCAAAACACATTCCAGATGACAAAAAACGAGGCTAACGGAAAGGGCGATGGACGATAGAGCGCCGGTGAATGAGGATGAATAATGCGTCAAGAGGATTTGACGGTTGAGACTGCGCGCTTGCGCAGATGTTGATACGCCGCTATCGCGGCGATGTTGAGACGCTGCTACGCAGCGATGTTGAGATGTCGCTCTTTGCAGAAGTTGGGAACAACTCTGCGCGACGTCGCGTGAGCCATGGAGGAACCGTTGCGCATCATTGCGGCGTAGCGTCGTTGCGTGAGGAACCGATTCGACCGGTTTCACCGATTTACCCGATTACAGCAAACTCGGTGGCCCTCTGTGTGTAATCTGTGAGACTCTGTGTAAGGTAAATGCGTCTGAAAGCTGCGGTTTTTTACGGCTCGCTGCGCTCGCGACGATGGACGATGGACAATGGACGATAGACTATCTGTGATAGACGTTGTCACAACCTGCTTCCGACAAGTCGGAACAGGCTCCGTGAAACGGGGGCCTGCCCAATGCGGCCCATTCCACCGGAAATGGGCAACTTTCCCCCACCGTTCCGCATCGCACACATTTGAATGGAACCAGCCATCCACATACTCGCCCCGTTCCGCAGTCCACGCCTCGAGTGGGTGGTGGAAGTGTCGTGCCGGCACATCCTGGGCGTGGAAGGACACCTGCACACCGATGCCGATGCCTGGCAACAGCGCGAGGGGCTGCGGCTGGCATATGGACGGCCACACCCGGCGGCCCATCTGCACATTCCCGAGCATGGCTTTTTGCGCGAAAGCGGTATCAGGGCCTGCACGCCCCCCGCGGGGCGGTGGGGTGAGCTGCCGGTGCCGTTTGCCGGGCGGGGCGAGCTGCCCTTCGACCTCTTTGCCGCCAGCTTCTTTCTGCTGAGCCGATACGAGGAATACCTGCCTTTCGAGGCCGATGGCTACGGACGCTTCCCGGCCAGCGCCTCGTGGCTGGCCCGCCACGAGTGCCTGCACCTGCCGCTGGTGGACCTCTGGATGGCGCGACTGCGCGAGCTGGCCCGACGCGCCCTGCCCCGCTTCGATTGGCCCGCGCCGCGCCGTCGATGGATACCCACCTGCGATGTGGACATGGCCTGGGCCTTCCTGCACCGCCCCTGGTGGCGCACGCTCGGCGGCTTGCTGCGCGACCTGATGCGCGGCGACATCCATGTGGTCGGTGCCCGCCTGCGCACGCTGCGCGGCCGCCAGCCCGACCCCTTCGACACCTTCGACCGGATGTGCGCCCACTACGAGGCTGCCGGCACCGAGCCGGTCTTCTTCTTCCACGTCGGTCCGTGGGGCCGCTACGACAAGAACGTGCCCGTGGATCATCCCGCCATGCAGGCACTGATCCGCCGGCTGGCGGCCAAGGCCCGCATCGGGCTGCATCCTTCCTTTGCCCGGGGACAGACGGCCCAGGGCATCATCGGCGAAAAAAGGGCGCTCGAACGCGTGCTGGGCCGCGAAGTGACCGACAGCCGCCACCACTTTCTGCGCATCCGGCTGCCGCACACCTGTCGTGCCCTCATCGAGGCCGGCATCCGGTGCGACTGGTCGATGGGGTTCGCCGACAGGCCGGGCTTCCGCGCCGGCACGGCTCATGCCTTCCCGTGGTACGACCTGGAGCGCGAAACGCCCACCTCGCTCGTGCTGGTGCCGCTGGTGGCCATGGAGGTGAGCATGCTGCAATACCTCGGCCTCGAACCCCGGGCGGCACGCGAGCTGCTGCAATCCTTGTGGGACGCCATGCAGCCCGGCGGCGGCCTGTTCGTCACCCTCTGGCACAACAGCACGCCCTTCGACACGGCGCCGTGGTGGGGATGGAGTGGAGAGGAGTGAAGAGAGAGGAGGGAGGAGGGAGGAGTGACGTTTGCGAGCCTTTCCGAGACGCGTAAACTTTT
>CAYNYN010000106.1:0-10697 GCA_964401445.1 uncultured Saprospiraceae bacterium
AAGCGGGGCGTCTATCGCAACGACTGCACCTCGGTGGTGTGCGAGATCCCCTACCCCAACGACCGCTTCATCCTGCCCATCCCGCAGGCCGAGCTCGACGCCAACCGCAACATGGTACAGAACCCGGGCTACTGATCCGGACACGACGCACGAGGCAAGACGAAAAAAGGCCGGCTGCCCCGCGGGGCAGCCGGCCTCGTCGTTTCCGGCATTTGCCGAAAGGCGGTCACTCTTCTTCGCTGGCAGCGCCTTCGGCGCCCTGCTTGCGGGCCTCGCGGCGGGCACGGCGCACCTCGTCGTCGCGCTCGTAGGCGTTGATGATCTCCTTGACGAGGCGGTGGCGCACCACGTCCTCGGCCGTCAGGTTGACTACGCCCACGCCCTGCAGGTGTTGCAGCAGGTCGATGGCATGGCGCAGGCCCGACTTCTGGTGGAAGGGCAGGTCCACCTGCGACAGGTCGCCCGTGATGATGCACTTGGCCGAGGGCCCCAGCCGCGTGAGGAACATCTTGAGCTGCAGCGTGGTGGCGTTCTGGGCCTCGTCGAGGATGATGAAGGCGTTGTCGAGGGTGCGGCCCCGCATGAAGGCCAGCGGCGCGATCTCGATGACGCGGTTGGCCATGAAGTAGTTGAGCTTCTCGGCCGGCAGCATGTCGTCGAGGGCGTCGTAGAGCGGCCTGAGGTAGGGATCGACCTTTTCCTTCAGGTCGCCGGGCAGGAAGCCGAGGCTCTCACCCGCCTCGACGGCCGGGCGCGTCAGGATGATCTTCTGCACCAGCCGGTTCTTGAGGGCGCGCACGGCCAGCGCCACGGCGGTGTAGGTCTTGCCCGTGCCGGCAGGGCCGATGGCGAAGACGACGTCGTTCTCTTCCGAGGCGCGGATGAGCTTCTGCTGGTTGACGGTCTTGGCCTTGATGGCCTTGCCGCCGCGGCCGTGCACCAGCGTCAGGTTGGCCGCGCCGTTGCTCAGGCGCGCCGTGTAGGGGTTGCCGCCGTTGAGCAGGTCTTCGACGATCTGGACCGTCAGGTCCTTGTCTTCGCGCAGCATGCGCACCATCGTCTCGACCTTGGCCTTGGCCTTCTGTGTGAATTTTTTCTCCCCGATGAGCTTGATGGTGTTGCCCCGGGCAGTGATGGAGATTTCGGGAAAGGCGCGGCGCAACAGGTTCAGCTTGACATTTTTCTCGCCGTAGAGCGCTACGGGATCCACGCCTTCGATGGTCAGAATGATTTCGCTCAAATTGGACCTCCTCTTGATGGTTTGACAATTTTGGTTCAACCATGGAAAGCCCGCGGGCCTTCCTTCATTCATTCGTGCCTTACGGCAAAAGTAACGGCATTTGCCCTTTGGCGCATCTGCCGCCGATCAACTTTTTTGCTTGACGGGGTGGTGCCTTTTGGGAAACAATTTGCCCTCGAGCAAGTTGCATGGCGCTCGCGACGAAAGACGATGGACGAAAGACAATGGACGATGGACGGTGGACGATGGACGGTGGACGTAAAACGCTCAACTTTTTTTCAGAAGACTCATCATTAAAAAACCGCAGCTTTCAGGCGCAGCAGGAACACAGTTTTTTCTTACACAGAGCTCCACTGAGTACCCACAGAGGGCCACCGATGATTTGTGAAACCGGCTCAAAGGGCAAAGCCCTGTCTCAACCATCAAATCCTGAGTTTACTGCAAAAAGTCGATAGACGATGGACGATGGAGATTTTACGTCGTCACGGTGTTACGTCGTTACGGTGTTACGGTGTTACGTCGTCACGGTGTCACGCTCAACGCTCAACCTTTTTTGCAGGGGACTCAGCCATGTCATGCGTTCCGACGTCACACCTCGCCCCTCCACATTTGCCGAAAGGCACTCTCTTCTCTCCTCACGCCTCTCTCCTCACTCCCTCTCCGTTTCCCCTACCTTTGCCGCCAGCCCAACCCACAAACGACGCAGATCATGATGAGACGCATCGTGCGGATGGTGTTTCGCCCCGAGGCGGTGGACGCCTTCCTGCAAATCTTCGACGAAAGCAAAGAGCGGATCCGCGCCTTTCCCGGCTGCCTGCATCTGGAGCTGTGGCGCGACCGCAGCCGGCCCGAGGTGTGCTTCACCTACAGCATCTGGACGGGCCCCGAGGCGCTGGAGGCCTATCGCCATTCGGACCTGTTTCGCACGACCTGGGCGCGCACCAAGGTGCTGTTTGCCGACAGGCCCCGGGCCTGGTCGCTCGACCTGGTGTGGCCTGCCGGTGCCGGAGGGCATCCCGTGATTTTCGGGTCGGCGGCGCCCCGGCTCGAAGCGCTGCTGGCCCGCGAGCGCTGGAGCCGCGTGGCCGTGCTCGTCGACGAAAACACCGAACGGCACTGCTACCCCCGCGTGGCGGATGCCTTGCCCGCCGATCATCTGCTCATCCGCATCCCGGCGGGTGAGGTGCATAAAAACCTCGACACCTGCCGCCACATCTGGTCGCAGATGCTGGAAGCGCAGCTCGACCGGCAGGCCCTGCTGGTCAACCTGGGGGGCGGCGTCGTGGGCGACATGGGCGGCTTCTGCGCCACCGCCTGGAAGCGCGGTATCCGCTTCGTGCAGGTGCCCACCACGCTGCTGGCCCAGGTCGATGCCTCGACGGGCGGCAAGCTGGGCATCGACTTCGAAGGCGTGAAAAACATCATCGGCGCGTTTGCCGACCCCTTGGCCGTGCTCGTGGATACGGCCTTCCTCGATACGCTGCCCTTCGAGGAGCTGCGCAGCGGCTTCGCCGAGGTGATCAAGCACGCCCTGATCGCCGACGCGACGCAATGGGAGGCGCTGCGCCGGATCGAGGATCTGCCGTCGGCCGACTGGGCTGCGCTGGTGCCGGCCTCGCTCGAGGTGAAACGCCGCATCGTGGCGGCCGACCCCTACGAGCGCGGCCTGCGCAAGGCGCTCAACTTCGGCCATACCATCGGCCATGCCGTCGAGAGTGCGGCCATGCAGACCGACCGCCCCCTGCTGCACGGCGAGGCCATCGCCATCGGCATCGTTTGCGAAAGCTGGCTTTCGGCCCGCAAGGCAGGCCTGCCGACCGAAGAGCTGGAGCAGATCACGGCCTTCATCCGCCAGATTTTCGGCTATTACCCGCTAAACAATTTGGCGAAAGCCGACCTTCTGGCACTGATGAGGAATGACAAGAAGAACGAAGGTACCGGCATCAACTTCAGTCTGCTGCCCCGCATCGGGCAGGTGGTGGTGAACCAGACGGCCACGCCGGAGGAGATAGAGGCCAGCCTGGAGTACTACGAACGGGCCATGCAATGAACCGGCTCCGATGCCGACCTTGTTCGCTAACTTTGGCTGGCCTTTGGCATTTTAAAGGCATGAGACATGCGCTCGATGTGGATCGCGGCCCCGAAAGTCGGGACGGGCTCTGAGCATCGGGGACAAAGCTGCGCCCTTTGCGCGATGTCAGGATGACGAGAGAGGTTGCGTGCGGCTCTGCGTATGAAAGCTCCGGTTTGTTGCTCGCTTTGCTTGCGACGATGGACAATGGACCATAGACGATGGACCCATGAGTTACATTCGCAAAACCCTGCCATCCAACCTTAAACACTAAACTGTAAACTTTAAACTCAACACTCAACCCTCAACCATTCTTTCTGGGCCCTCATTTGTTGAGAAACATATAACCGACACAGTCACACCAACATGGACGTGCACAACGAACAACATACTCATGAGACGGCGGCACCCACGCCCCCGCCACAGCAGGCACAAGTGCCCGAATCCTGGCGTCGCATCGTGAAGGCGATGTGGATCGCCCTGGGTGCGGGCGTGCTGGGCGTGGTCCTGTTTTTCTTCTACCTGTCGTTCTCGATCCCCTCGTTCGAAGAGCTGGAAAACCCGAAGAGCGACGTGGCCACGGTGGTCTATTTCGCCAACGGTGAAGAGCTGGGCCGCTACTACATCGAGAACCGCGTGCCGGTGCGCTACGAGGAGCTGTCGCCCTGGGTGGTGCAAGCGCTGATCGCCACCGAGGACGCGCGTTTCTACAAGCATCCGGGCATCGACCCGCGCAGTCTGGCGCGCGTGGCCGTCAAGACGGTGCTGCTGGGGCACGAGAGCTCGGGCGGCGGCAGCACCATCACGCAGCAGCTGGCCAAGCTGTTGTACCCGCGCCCCGACTACCGCGGCATGAACAAGCTGCAGCGCACCTGGGCGCTGGTCAAACGCAAGTTTCAGGAGTGGCTCACGGCCGTCAAGCTGGAGCGCAGCTACACCAAGGAGGAGATCATGACGATGTACCTCAACAAGTTCGATTTCCTCTACGACAGCCACGGCATCCGGGCGGCGGCAGAGACCTACTTCGGCAAGGAACAGGACTCGCTGAAGGTGGAAGAAGCGGCCACGCTGGTGGGCATGCTCAAGAACCCGGCCCTGTTCAACCCCGTGCGGCGCCCCGACACCGTGCTGCACCGCCGCAACGTGGTGCTCAAGCTGATGGTGGAGCACGGCTTCCTGACCCAGGAACAGTACGACTCGCTCAAGACGATTCCGCTCGACATGTCGCGCTTCAAGCGCAAAACGCATAGCGAAGGGCCGGCGCCCTATGCCCTCATGGAGATCCGCAAGGACGTGCAGGCCATCCTGCGCAGCGACGAAGCCAAACGCAAGAGCGACGGCACACCCTACGACATCTACCGCGACGGCCTCAAGGTGTACACCACCCTCGATCCCGTCATCCAGGCCCATGCTGAAGCGGCCATGCGCGCGCACATGAAAGAGGTGCAGGAACGCTTCTGGCGCGAATGGGGCCGCCAGGATCCGTGGACGTGGCGCGACAAGGAGACGACCGATGCCGAGATGGCCGCCCGCCGCCGCAAGCTCACCTGGATGATCCGGGGCAGCGACCGCTACGGCAGCATGCGCGCCCGCATCTTCGAGCCCGTAGCCGACAAGCTCACCGCCGAAATAGAAGGGCTGCGCCTGCGCGACGTGGACATGGACCGCCTCATCGAGGCCGACAAGAACCGCAAATCGCTGGCCCGCCTCGTGTCGCGCGAGCTCATCAGCTCGCGCATGGCACGCCAGTACGAGCGGGCGCTCGACCACGAGCTGTGGCCCCAGGTGAAAAAGGCCTGGCTGCAACTGCAGGACGAAGTGGACAAAGCTTTCAAGACGCCCGTGCCCATGCGCGTGTTTGCCTACAACGACGCCATGGAGAAAGACACGGTGATGAGCCCGCTCGACTCGCTCAAATACCACCACAGCTTCCTGCAGATCGGCAGCCTGGCAGTGGATCCGCACACGGGCCACGTCAAGGCCTGGATCGGCGGCATCAACTACAAGTACTTCCAGTTCGACCACACGCGCACGCAGCGGCAGGTGGGCTCTACCTTCAAGCCGTTCGTGTATGCGGCCGCCATCGCCATGCAAGGCATCTCGCCCTGCTACCAGATCCCCGACATCCCGCGCTCCATCCTGCCGGGCGAGGGCAATTTTGGCCTGACCGAAGAGTGGACGCCACAGAACGCAAAAGGCGAGTACACGGGCCAGATGTACACCCTCTTCGACGGCCTGAAAAAGTCGATCAACACCTTCTCGGTCTATCTGATGAAGCAGCTGGGCAGCACCGAGCCGGTACGCGAGCTGGTGCGCAACATGGGCATCGACGTGGATGCCAAAAACCCCAACGGCAGCCTGCGCGTGCCCAAGGTGCCCTCCATCTGCCTGGGCGCCGCCGACCTGAGCGTGTACGAGATGACGGGGGCCTACACCACCTTCGCCAACAACGGCGTCTATAACAAGCCCATCTACCTGCTGCGCATCGAAGACCGCAACGGCCGCGTGCTCTACGAGTCGCTGCCCTACGAGCGCCAGGCCCTCGACGAGCGCGCCAACTACGTCATGGTCGAGATGCTCAAATACGCCTCGGGGCCCATGGGCCTCAAGAGCGAGGTGGGCGGCAAGACGGGTACCACCAACGACTACGTCGATGGCTGGTTCATGGGCATCACGCCCGACCTGGTGGTGGGCACCTGGGTGGGCGGCGAAGACCGCTGGATCCGCTTCCGGACCCTCTACAACGGCCAGGGCGCACGCATGGCCAAGCCCTTCTTCCGGGCCCTCATCGAGCGCCTCGAAAACGACCCCGAAGCCGACTACGACCCCAACGCCCGCTTCCAGCGCCCGCCGGGCGACCTGGGCATCGAGCTCGACTGTGCCCGCTATGCCCAGGCAGGCGAGGAGTTCGAAGACTACCCCGAGGAGGAAGACGACGGCTTCTTCGAAGATGCCTTCGGAAACGACGCTCCCGCCAGGACCGACAGCCTGCCGCCGGGGGGAGGGCGCTAAGCATTTCATTTACAGCACCCTCGACCCTCAAACCCAAAGCAGGCCCGCGCGCTCGGTGCGGGCCTGCTTTTTACTTCTTAACTTCAGGCCGCAAGCATGTGCATCTGATTCGAACGACCAACCACTCGGGAATGAACAAGTGTCTGAGCCTCCTCCTTTTCGTGGGCATGGCCCTGGTGGCCTGCGTGCCGCCCGAAGCGCATCTGCCCACCGACGTGCGCATCGACTTCACCGAGCCGCTGCAGCGCCACGTGTACGACCTGCAAGACCGGCAGCTATCCGACAGCCTGTACCGCTACTTCCACCATCCCGACCCCACGATCCGCTATCTGGCCGCACAGGCCTTCGCCTCCATCAAGGACACGGCGGCGGTGGACAGCCTGGCAGCCCTCCTGCACGACCCCGTGACCGAGGTGCGCGCCGTGGCCGCCTACGCCATGGGCCAGACGGGCAACCCGCGCGCCACGCCCCTGCTCATCGCCGCCTTCGACCGCTTCGACACCGCGGGCGTCCATGCCCTGTCGAATGCCGCCATCCTCGAAGCCGTGGGCAAGACGGGCGGCGAGCGCGAGCTCGAGCTGCTGGCCACCATCAGCACCTATCGCCCCACCGACACGCTGCTATTGCTGGGACAGGCCTGGGGCATCTATCGCTTTGCCTTGCGGCAAATCACGCATCGCAAGGGCACCGAATGCATGCTGCGCCTGCTGAGCGACACCCACATGCCCGCCGACGTGCGCATGGTAGCGGCCAACTACCTGTACCGCGCGCGCAACCAACTGGAGTTCACCGACGACGACCTGAAGATCCTGGTGCAGCACTTCGTCGAAGACGCCGACCCCCGCATCCGCATGGCGCTGGCGCCGGCCATCGGGCAGCGCCCCGATAGCGAGGTGGCGTGGATGGCCCTGTCGGGCCGCTGGCTGCAGGAGACCGACTGGCGCGTGCGCTGCAACATCCTGCGCGCGCTCGAAGGCTTCGACTACACGCAGGTGCGCCCCCTCGTCGAGCAGGCCCTGCGCGACAGCAGCCACCACGTGGCGCAGTGCGCCGCCCAATACCTGCTTGCCCACGGGCAGCCCTGGCATGGCAGCCGCTACCTGCGCCTCGCCGCCGACACCGCGCTGCCGTGGCAGGTGCAAACCACCCTGCTGCGCGCCGCCAACCGCCACATCTCGCCCGCCATCAAGGACCAGCACGACTACGCCAACTTCCTGCTGCGCAGCCGCTTCCAGCAAGCCGTCAACCCCTACGAAAAGGCGGCCTGCCTGGAAGGGCTGGCCGAGTTTCCGTGGAACTACCGCTTCATCTGGCGCGAAGCCCATACCCACGAGGCGCCCGTCGTGCGCACCTCCTGCGTGGCCGCCCTCAGGCAGATCGCCACCATCGAAGCGCCGCGCCGCTACTTCGGCCTCAGCTTCCGGCGCGTGCGCGCCGAGCTGAGCAGCTACTTCGCTTCGGCCATCCGCTCGGGCGACGTGGGCATGGCCGCCGAGGCGGCCCAGGCCCTCATGCAGGCCGACCCCGACATGAATTTCAAGGTGCTTTGGGCCGACAGCACCGGCGTGGTGGACGAAGGCCTGCAAAAGCTGCAACTGCCCCGCGACATCGAGACCTGGAACGTCCTGCAGCGCCTGAAAGCCTGGCTGCAGGGGCAGCCGGCACCGCCGCCTGCCCGGCCCGAGTACAACCATCCCATCGACTGGGAGCTGGTGCCCGCGGCCCCCACCCGCGTCACGCTGGGCACCAACAAGGGCGATATCGTGCTCGAGCTGTTGCCCACGCTGGCCCCCGGCACCGTGGCCAGCTTCCGACAGCTCGTGCGCGACGGCTACTACAACGGCAAGACCTTCCATCGCGTCGTGCCCAACTTCGTCATTCAGGGCGGCTGCCCGCGCGGCGACGGCTACGGCTCGCTCGACTTCAGCCTGCGCTCCGAGCTGCCGTGGGTGCACTACGACCGCGCCGGCTACGTGGGCATGGCTTCGGCGGGCAACCACACCGAAGGCGTGCAGTTCTTCATCACCCACTCGCCCACCCCCCACCTCGACGGCAACTACACCATCTTCGCCCGCGTCGTGCAGGGGCAAAACGTCGTCGATGCCATCGCCGTGGGCGACCGCATCGAACGCGTAGTGGTGCAGCAGTGAGCTGCTCCAAAATGCGGCGGCCCGAGGCTCATCGCTTGCCTCGGGCCGCCACACCATCCACACATCCACCATCTCAATTTTTCACGCCGGGACAGGGCTCCACGGTTCGAATCTTGTGGCAGCAATATCCAAAATCATTACACTTGCATCCGGTGATTTTCCCGTTTTCCTTGACGAAAGCACATGAATTGCAGATCGTAAGAATGTTCCCACCGCATCCGCCGTCGCAGGAATGCTCCACGCAATCCCCTTGTTTGAAGCGCGCATCGGGCTGCTCGGGCGCCAACGGCACTGCCACCCACTTGAGTGCTTTTTCACCTTCCTTGTTCGTGTAAGCCAGCGCCGCCACGAGATAGCCATAGCCGTTTTCCTTGCCCATCGTCCAGGAAACGACGCTGCCCTCTTGCCCATAGGCCTCATTCAGATAGCGCATCACGGCAACTCTGTCGGGAACCAGTTCGTCAGTTTCGGCATTCCAGGTGCCTACGACATCTCCTGTCATGGTGAGGTACACATTTTGTTGGCTTTGGGCTTCCCAAGGCCATACTGCGAGCACAAACAGAAAAATCCAGAAAGCTTTCATGGCTTACGGGTTTTGGTGTGAACGAAAAGGTGAATTGTCTTTGAAAAAAAAATACATACGAAACCCGCAAGCCTCACTTTGCCCAATCAGCGACAAAAAGCCCTCCTCACTCTGCCAGTTCCCACACCGTCACCCCTCGTTGCCCGAGCAGGTACAACCTGCCGGCCTGCCACCACATCTGGCGCAGGCCCTCGGTTTCCGGCAGCGGCATGGTGCGCCTGCGCAGGGGGTCGTTCAGATGCTGCCAGACGATGCTGCCCGCCTGCCGGCAAACGAGCCATGGCCCGACCACCTGCACCTCACTTGCGCCTTTCGGAAAATCGAGCCTGGTGACGTACTGCCCAAAATCGTCGAACACGTACACCGCCTCGGCTGCAGCCAAAAACAAACGGCCCTCGTGGCGTTGCAGCCAGCGCACCCGCCGGGGCACCTCGGCCAGCACGAGGTCGAGCGGCGGGCCCTCGCGCCGCAGGCGGCCGTCGGCGCCGACCAATACGAGGCGACGCTGCCACGGCAGGTAGCACCACAGGCCCTTGTCGGGCGCGGCGGCCACGGCGGCCACGTCCGTCCATCCCGCTTCCGCAAACGACAGGCTGCCCACCACCGTCAGTGTCCGGTCGAGCCAGACGACCTGCTGCCAGTCGCGGAAAAACAACACGACGCGCAGGGGCTGCGACGCATCCACGGCATCGGGCGCACCCAGCCGCCGGTCCGACCAGTGATAGGCCGTCGGGCGGCCACCCTCGTCGTAGCTGCGCAAGGTGCCCGCGGCGTCGAGTGCCAGCCAGCCGCCCGAAGGCAGCGGCCAGACACGTGCTGCCTCGATGGGCATCACCGCTTGCTGCCGCCAGCCCGGCTGGGCCGCGAGCAGCCACGGCCACAGACATGACAGGGTCAGGTACAACAGACGTCTTTGCACGGGCGTGGCTTTTTGTGGCGATCAGGCCCCTCTTACACGCTCGCCTTCCACTTGATATTGCAGCCCATGCTCGGATACTGGGGCTCGGGGATGGGCTTGCCGGCCAACAGCGCATCGAGGGCGGCGCGCAGGTCCTTGCCCGTCACGGGCACGTCGCTGCCGGGGCGCGAGTCGTCGAGGCGGCCGCGATAGACGAGCCGGTCGTCGGCATCGAAGAGGTAGAAGTCGGGCGTGCAGGCCGCATCGTAGGCGCGCGCCACCTCCTGCGTCTCGTCGTACAGGTACGGGAAGGGGTAGCCCAGGGCCAACGCCTGCTCCCGCATCTTGTCGGGGCTGTCGTCGGGATAGTTCTCCACGTCGTTGCTGCTGATGGCCACGAAGCCGATGCCTTTCGGCAAATAGTCGTTGGCCAGCCGCACCAGCTCGTCGTTGACGTGCTTGACGTAGGGACAGTGGTTGCAGATGAACATCACCACCGTGCCGCGCGCGCCCTTCACGTCGGCAAAGGTCATTTCCTTGCCCGAGACCGTGTCGGGCAGGCGAAAGTCGGGGGCTTTGGTGCCCAGGGGCAACATGTTCGACTGGGTCAGTGCCATGGTCCAGTGGTTTTTGTTTGACGCAATTTTGGCAAAAACAACGGAAAGGCCGCAAGGGATCGACCGGCACCTTCCGGCCCGCTTGCACAATATTATCTTGAGTCCGCTGCAAAAATGGTTGAGGGT
>CAYNYN010000107.1:0-10576 GCA_964401445.1 uncultured Saprospiraceae bacterium
GCGTTTTTTGACATGGAGGAAGCGAAGGCATGGTGGTTGATACTCGCTACGCTCGATGTTGATAGCCGCTGCGCGGCCTGTTGAGACGCCGCTGTCCCCGACAAGTCGGAGCCTGTCCCGAGAATCGGGGGCAGGCTGCGGCGATGTTGAGAGGATGCGCGTCGCAAAAGCCGGAATCCTTGCGCGGGTGCAACATACAAGGAACCGATTTTCCCGATTTTCCCGATTGCACCGATTGCACCGATTCAACCGATTTGACCAGGCTCTGTGACAGAAAAACTGCGGATTACTGCTCGCTGCCCCGATTGACATCGGCCCGTCCCGACCCTGTCGGGCAGCCTGTCCCGGCAAGCCGGGAACAGGCTGCTCGCGACGATGGTCGATGGACGATAGACCATAGACGATCAAAAATTTACGGTGTCACGTCGTTACGCGTCACGCGTCACGACGTCACGCTCAACCCTCAACCAGAAAAAAACATGCAATTCTTCCCCGTCTATTCCCTTTTCGAGGTGGAGCCCGTTCGCGGGCGCGGCTGCCATCTCTACACGGCCGACGGCCGGCGCTGGCTCGACCTGTACGGCGGCCATGGCGTCATCTCCATCGGGCATGCGCATCCGCGCTGGGTGGGCGCGCTGGTCGAGCAGGCGCAGGCGCTGCCCTTCTACAGCAACTCGGTGCAGAACCCGCTGCACGCGCCGCTGCTCGAGGCCTTCGCGCGGCTGACGGGCCTGGACGACTACCAGCTCTTCCTCTGCAACTCGGGCGCCGAAGCCAACGAGAACGCACTCAAGCTGGCCAGCTTCCACACGGGGCGGCAGCGCGTCGTGGCCTTCGAGGCGGGCTTCCACGGGCGCACCTCGGCGGCGCTGCAGGCTACCCACAACTGCGCAGCCAAGGCGCCCCTCAACGGCGGCATGCCCGTCACCTTCCTGCCCCTCAACGATGCCGGGGCCGTGGCGCGCGCGCTGGCCGCCGGCGACGTGGCTGCCGTCATCGTCGAGGGCATCCAGGGCATCGGCGGCGTGCACGTGCCCGAGCCGGCCTTCCTGCAGGAGGTGCGGCGCCTGTGTACGGAGCACGACGTGCCGCTCATCCTCGACGAGGTGCAGTCGGGCTTCGGGCGCAGCGGCCGCTTCTTCGCCTTCGAGCATGCCGGCATCCGGCCCGACCTCATCACCATGGCCAAGGGCATGGGCAACGGCTTCCCCGTGGGCGGCGTGCTCATCCATCCGCGCTTCGCGGCGCGGCCCGGCCTGCTGGGCACCACCTTCGGCGGCAACCACCTGGCGCTGGCCGTGGTCACGGCCGTGCTCGAGACCATCGCGCAGGAGCAGCTCATGGCCCAGGCCGAAAAGACGGGCCGCTACCTCATGGAGGCGCTCGCCGAGATGGAGGGCGTGCGTGCCGTGCGCGGCCACGGCCTCATGATCGGCATCGAGCTGGAGGTGCCGGTGGCGGAGCTGCGCAAGCACCTGCTCTACGAGCATCGCGTGTTCACGGGCAGTTCCTCCGACCCGCACGTGCTGCGCCTGCTGCCGCCCCTGTGCATGGGGCTGGCCGAAGCGCAGCATTTCCTCGACGCCCTCGAGCAGACGCTCGCCACCCGCAAAACACTCACGGCATGAAGCACTTCACTTCCGTAAACGACGCCCCCGCCCTCGACGACCTGCTCGCGCTGGCACGCCGGATGAAGGAACAGCCGCGCGCCTTCGAAGCGGCAGGGCAGGGACGCGCCCTCGGCCTGTTTTTCTTCAACGCCAGCCTGCGCACGCGCCTCAGCACCGAGCGCGCCGCCCGCAACCTCGGCCTCGACGTCACGGTCATGGATGCCGGCCGCGGCTGGCAGCTCGAGCTCGAGGACGGCGTCGTGATGGACGGCGCCGCTGCCGAGCACATCCGCGAGGCCGCCGGCGTGCTGGGCCGCTATTTCGACCTGCTGGGCGTGCGCACCTTCGCCGGCCTCGCCGACCGCCAGGCCGACTACGAGGAGCGCGTGCTGCAGCGCTTCATCGCGTGCAGCGGCAGGCCGGTCGTGAGCCTCGAGTCGGCCACGCGCCACCCCCTGCAGTCGCTGGCCGACCTGCTGACCATCGAGGAGCACAAGCCCGTGGCGCGGCCGCGCGTGGTGCTCACCTGGGCGCCGCACCCGCGCGCGCTGCCGCAGGCCGTGGCCAACAGCTTTGCCGAGTGGGCGCTGGCCGCCGGCTACGAGCTGACCATCGCCTGCCCCGAGGGCTTCGAGCTGGCGCCGCAGTTCACCGGGGGCGCCACCGTCACCCACGACCAGGACGCCGCCCTCGAGGGCGCCCACTTCGTCTATGCCAAAAACTGGTCGGCATACCACGACTACGGCCGCACCGCCCCCCACCTGACCGACTGGATGATCACGCCCGAAAAGATGGCGCGCACCGGGGGCGGCCGCTTCATGCACTGCCTGCCCGTGCGCCGCAACGTGGTGGTGCACGAGGCCGTGCTCGACGGCCCCGCCTCGCTCGTGCTCGAGCAGGCCGCCAACCGCATCCCGGCCGCGCAGGCCGTCCTCTACCTCATGCTCCAAAACCTCGACTCATGAAACACATGCTCACCGTCGTCAAGGCCGGCGGCCGCCTCGTCGAGGACGACGACGCCCGCCGCGAGGTGCTCGACCTGCTGACCCGCTTCGCGGGGCCGCTCGTCTTCGTGCACGGCGGTGGCGCCCTGGCCAGTGCCATGAGCCGCCGCCTCGGCATCGAGCCGCGCATGCACGAGGGGCGCCGCATCACCGACGCCGACAGCCTGCAGGTGGCCGTCATGGTCTATGCCGGCTGGATGAACAAGCGCATCGTGGCCGAGCTGCAGGCGCGCCGCCGCCCGGCCCTCGGCCTCACCGGCGCCGACCTCGACCTCGTCCGCTGCCGGCGCCGCCCCGCCGGCGAGGTGGACTGGGGCTACGTGGGCGACATCGAAGCCGTGCAGGTCGGAGCGCTGCAGCCGCTGCTCGGCGCCGGCATCACGCCCGTGGTGTGCGCCATCACGCACGACGGCCGGGGGCAGCTCCTCAACACCAATGCCGACACCATCGCCGCGGCCCTGGCCATCGCCTTTCGGCAAACGACGCCCCTGCCCGTGCGCCTCGTCTACCTGCTCGACCGGCCCGGCGTGCTGCGCGATGCCGAGGACGCGCAGACCCTCATCGGCCGTCTCGAACATGGCGCCTACGAACGCCTGCTGCGCGCCGGCGCCATCCACACCGGCATGAAGCCCAAGCTGCACAACGCCTTCGCGGCCCTGCAGGCCGGCGTGGACGAGGTCTGGCTGGGCAATCCCGCCTCGGTGGCCGAAGGCACGGCCACGCGCCTGGCGCTATCCGTCACCGCACAAACCGCTGCACCATGACGCCCGATGCACCCTTTTTTGCGGAAGCGGTCGCCCTGCTCGAACGGCTCATCGCCACGCCCTCCCTCTCGCGCCAGGAAGACGGCACGGCGGCGCTGCTGCACGACTTTTTTTCCCGAAAGGGGCTGGAGCCGCGCCGCGAAGGACACAACGTCTGGGCCGTGGCGCCCGACTTCGACCCCACGCGGCCCACGCTCCTGCTCAACTCGCACCACGATACCGTGCCGCCCTGCGCCGGCTGGCAGCGCGCGCCCTTTGCGCCCACGCACGAGGGCGACCGCCTCTACGGGCTGGGCAGCAACGACGCCGGCGGCCCTCTCGTGGCGCTCACCGCCGCCTTCCTCGCTGCGGCGCGCTGGCCCCACCGCCCCTTCAACCTCATCGTGGCCGCCACGGCCGAGGAGGAGGTGTCGGGCAGTGGCGGCATCAGCGCGGTTTTGGACCGGCTTTCGCCAAATGGCGCCCTGCCCGACGCTGCCATCGTGGGCGAGCCCACGCGCATGGCCATGGCCGTGGCCGAGCGCGGCCTCTTCGTGGTGGATGCCGAAGCCGAGGGCGTGGCCGGTCACGCCGCCCGCGACGAAGGGCGCAACGCCATCTACGAGGCGCTGGCCGATATCGAGTGGATCCGCAGCTACCGCTTCCCGAAAGTGTCGGACCTGCTGGGCCCCGTCAAGATGACGGTGACGCAGATCGAAGCCGGCACGCGCCACAACGTGGTGCCCGACCGCTGCCGCTTCGTGGTGGACGTGCGCACCAACGACTGCTACACCAACGAGGAGGTGCTGGCCGTCATGCAGCGCCACTGCCGCAGCCGCCTCGTGCCGCGTTCGCTGCGCCTGCAGCCCTCCCACATCGCTGCCGACCATCCGCTCGTGCTGTCGGCGCACCGCCTCGGCATCGCGCGCTTCGGCTCGCCCACGCTGTCCGACCAGGCGCTGCTGCCCCTGCCCTCGGTCAAGATGGGGCCGGGCGACTCGGCCCGCAGCCATACCGCCGACGAATACATCTGCCTTTCGGAAATAGCCGACGGCATCGCCACCTATCTGGAGCTGCTGCGCGCCCTGTGCGCGTTGTGGCCGCAGGCGGCCGGCCGGCATCAACACACGCAGTCATGAAGCTCTGGAAAAAGGAAGACGCCCTGGATCGCCGCATCGAGGCCTTTACCACGGGCCGCGATCCCGAGTTCGACCTCGACCTGGCGCGCTACGACGTGCTGGGCTCCATTGCGCACGTACGCATGCTGGGGCGCGTGGGCCTGCTCACCCCTGCCGAGGCCGAGCGCCTGGAGGCGGGCCTGCGCCAGTTGCTGCGCGAGATCGCGGCGGGAGACTTCCGCATCGAGGCGGGCGTCGAGGACGTGCATTCGCAGGTCGAGCTGCTGCTCACGCGCCGCCTCGGCGAGGTGGGCAAGAAGCTGCACACGGGCCGTTCGCGCAACGACCAGGTGCTGCTCGACCTGCGCCTCTTTTTTCGCGACCAGATCCATGCCCTTTCGGAAAAAAGCGCCCGCCTGAGCCGCCTGCTGCTCGCGCTGGCCGACCGGTACAAGGACGTGCTCATGCCCGGATACACGCACACCCAGGTGGCCATGGTGTCGTCGTTCGGCCTGTGGCTGGCGGCATTTGGCGAAAGCCTGATCGACGACCTGCACCACTGGCACGCCGCCTGGCGCATCGCCAACCAGAACCCGCTGGGCTCGGCGGCGGGCTACGGCAGCAGCTTCCCGCTCGACCGGCGTCACACCACGCGCCTGCTCGGCTTCGACGACCTGGCCTGGAACGCCATGCACGCACAGATGGGCCGCGGCAAGACCGAGCTGGCCATGGCTTTTGCGCTGAGCGCCACGGCCGCCACCTGCAACAAGCTGGCCAGCGACATCATCCTGTTCAGCAATGCCCACTTCGGCTTCGTGCGCCTGCCCGAGGCCTTCACCACCGGCTCGAGCATCATGCCCCACAAGAAGAACCCCGACGTGCTGGAGCTGGTGCGCGCCCACACCAACCGGCTGCAGAGCCTGCCCGCCCAGGTGAGCATGCTGACGACCAACCTCATCTCGGGCTACCACCGCGACTTCCAGCTGCTCAAGGAGGTGCTCTGGCCCGCCCTCGACAGCATGCACCAGGTGTTCGACATGCTGCTGCACGTGCTGCCGCAAATGGAGGTGACCGAAGGCCTGCTCGACGACGCGCGCTACGAGCTGCTCTTCACCGTCGAGGCCGTCAACGAGCGCGTGCGGCAGGGCGTGCCCTTCCGCGATGCCTACCACGAGGTGGCCCGACAGGTGCAGCAGGGCACGTTCCGGCGGCCGCCGCGCCTGGCGCACACGCACGAGGGCAGCATCGGCAACCTGTGCCTCGACCAGATCGCGCGCAAGCTCGACGCACTGTGGCAGCAGTTCGGCTTCGAGAAGGTGGAGCAGGCGATGGAGGCGCTGGAAAGGGGCGGATCGGCGGGGAAGGCGTAACTTGGCCCAACGAACACTGCACTTCATCCATGGTCACTACCCATCAACTGCATCCCGGTTCGGCAGCGCGCATGGCCGCCATTGCCGATGAGTCGGTAGGGCTGGTCGTCACCTCGCCGCCCTACCCGATGATCGAGATGTGGGATGAGAGCTTTTTCACCCAATCGAGAGAGGTGCGAGGGGCATGGAGGGACAATCGCTGGCTGGATGCCTACGAGCACATGCACGAAGTGCTCGACGCCTGCTGGAAGGAATGTTGGCGCGTATTGGTCGAAGGCGGCATCCTGTGCATCAATATCGGCGATGCCACGCGCACCCTGGGTGGCCAGTTTCGGCTGTTCCCCAACCATGCGCGCATCATCCAGTCCTGTCTGCAGGCAGGATTTCAGTGTCTGCCGCACATCATTTGGCGCAAGCCGACCAATGCGCCCAACAAGTTCATGGGGTCGGGCACGCTGCCGCCTGGTGCCTACGTCACGCTCGAACACGAATACATACTCGTTTTCCGAAAGGGGAACAAAAGAATCTTCCGGACTTCTGAAGAAAAGCAAAGGCGTGCCCGGAGTGCCTTTTTCTGGGAAGAACGCAACATGTGGTTCAGCGACCTGTGGCACCTCGCCGGCACGCGCCAGCAACTGACCAAGGGCTATTCAAGGGCACGCAGCGGGGCATTTCCCTTCGAAATTCCATGGCGGCTGATTCACATGTTTTCCATCCAGGGCGATACCATCCTGGATCCCTTCGTGGGTACCGGTACTACCATGCTGGCTGCGATGGCCGCAGGGCGTTCCAGCGCAGGTGTCGAATTGGACGCCAGCATGGCTCGACTGACTGCCGAAGTGATGGATGAGGCGAACGTACAGCGATTGGCCGATGAAAATATCCAGCGGCTTCAGAGCCACATTTCGTTCGTGGAAGATGCCGTTGCAAAAGGGAAAGTGTTCAAATACGAGAACGAAACCTATGGATTTGCCGTGATGACCCGTCAGGAAAGGGCATTGGCATTGCCGATCATCGAGCAAGTCACAAAGCGCAGCGCGAATGAGTGGCAGGCAAGGTATACATTCGACTGGAAGGAAAAATGTGCCGGCAAAGGCATCCAGCTGACTTTCAAAATGCCGCTCTGAGGCGGTAGCAATTTCATTCGCTCAGCGCCCAGTCATCGGGTAGTTCTACTTCCACTCCCCTTTTCGTTTTTTCGTAATAAATGATCACACACCTGATTTTTTCAGGCAACTGGGGCGCTTTGCTTTTGTACGACACAGGCTTGATGGACACGGCTTCTTCGCCGATAAACCCGTCTATACCCTGGGCTTCTTCTTCAGGTGAAGCGCTTCGAAAAGAGCGTTGGCGTTTTTGTGCCAGCCAGGATAAAATCAAATCCTGAATCTTGAGCCCTTCCCAGGTTTTGTAGATAATCAAATCCATCAGCCAGGCTCTGATTTCGTTCTCTCCGATGTGTTCGATTGACTCTCTGAATTTTTCCAATTGCTCGGCGATCCGTTCGACAGCTTCATCGATTGCATCGGCATGTTCTTGCAAATACCGCGTTTTCCACTCTTCCACTGTTTGGGGATTCAATTGCTCAAACAGTTCGTGGAGGCGCCCCACTTTGGCAGGTCGGGTGGCCTGTGCAATCTGATTGGCCAGATTGAGCAGCTGTGTGGCGTATTTGGGCAGATCAGGTGGTGGCACCTGGAATGCCTGACGAAGTGCTTCCCGGGGGATGGTTATTCGCGCCATGACGCAAAATGAGTGAAGCCATCATTTCCCTGAAAGATAGCCTCTTTTTGCATTCCATACCTGCTTGGAACACACGCACGAGGGCAACATTGGCAACCTGTGCCTTTACCCGGCCGCCCTCAAAAACTGAACAGCATCACCATGTTGACCTGATCGCGGCCACCTTCACTGAAGAACTGGTTCATGTAGCCCAGCTCGAAGCGGGCCAGATCGTTCAGCTTGTAGCCAATGCCGCCGTAGAGCCGGTTGCGGTCGAACACGGTCGCTTTGTGGTTGAGGAAAATCTCGTTGTAGGCCGAGAGGTACCAGGTGCGCCCGATGAGGTCGGAATGATTGAGGGGAACATTGAGGCCGAGGAAATAGCGGAACCTGAACTTTACTTTCTGATCTCCTACCCAACGTTGTTCGAAGCGGTAGCGGTGCTGCACCTTCACGCGTCCGATGCCCTGTTTGGTAATGAACTGTTGAAAAACCCGGTGCTCATCGACGCTTTCCTTTTCCTCCGAATTCGGAAGGTAGTTTTGACTGTGAATGAAGCCATAGCCGAGCAGGACATTGTTGTTTCCTTCGGTCAGATCGTAACCGATGCCGGTGCGAAGCAGGAGTTGCTACAGGTCGCCAATGGCGTTGTAGTTGCGGTACTGGATTTCGTGGTGCCAGTTCCAGCGGCTGTCGATTTTTTTGCTGCCAACGTAGATGAGCCAATTGCCCAGTTTGGACGACTGCGCTGCAGCCAGAAATGGAAACGACAGGATGAGCGAAAACGCAAGGACTCTGTACATAGTGGAACGTTTTTTTGTGCCTGGCTGTCGCTGCCAGGGGTTCGGATGATTCATTTTTTGCCAAAAGGCTAACGAGACTGCTGGACAAAGTCGATAGCCGATGGACAATGGTCAATGGAAACTCACGCTTGTTCCCGGTTTTCTCGGAACAGGCTCCGAGTATCGGAGCTGTCACGCGTGACGTTTTTAACTGCAGCTTTCAGACACAGAAAGCCGCAATAAATACGCAATTTTTTATAACGCTTGCCGCCCCTGTCTCTCAACATCGAGCGGCAGCGCGTCTCAACCGTCGAATCCTCTGGACGTGCTATTCATCCTCACCCATTGGTGCGATTATGCATGCCACACCACACGCGCCACCCACGCCAGGCTGCCCAGTTGGATGAGTCCCAGCAACAGCCACAGCCAGGCCGGCGTGGACTGCGCTTCGAAGGCGGCCAGCGCCTCCCGAGGCAGCAGGCCGCGCAGCGCGCGCGCGATGGTCAGGGTGTTGTGGCGCAGCATGCCCACGTAGGTGTCGGCGGGGCTGCCCTTGGGGCCGAGCGAGTCGGCGTAGAGCTTGCCGCCGATGGCCACCTTTTTGTCGCGCGCGATTTGCTGGAGCAGCTTGGGGTTGATGGTGCTCTCGACGAAGATGGCCGGCACGTGGTACTGGTCGAGCACGTCGTACAGCCGCACGATGTCGGAGGTCTGCACGTCGGCATCGGTGCTGGTGCCCAGCACCGACTCGAGCCGCAGCCCGTAGCGGCGGCCGTAGTACTGGAACGCGTCGTGCGAGGTGATGAGGATGCGCCACTGTGGGGGGATGGAGTCGATCTGGGTGGCGATCCAGGCGTCGAGGGCTTGCAGCTCGGCCCGATAGCGCTCGTAGCGCTGGCGCAGCTCGGCCTCGTGTTCGGGCAGCAGGGCGCGCAGTGCCTCGTAGATGTTGTGGATGTAGATGAGTCCGTTGGCGGCGCTCATCCAGGCGTGGGGGTCGGCAGCATTGTGGTAGGTGTCGCTCCGGATCACGTCGATGCCCTCGGTGATCAGGACGATAGTCGCTTTGGTTCCCGAATTGGCGATGAGCTCGCCGAGCCAGCCCTCGAAGGTGAGGCCATTGCGCAGGATGAGGTCGGCCTTGCGTGCCAGCTCGGCATCGCCCGGCACGGGGGAGTAGATGTGCGGATCGCCGCCCACGGGCACGATGCTGCGCACCTCGATCAGGTCGCCGCCGATCTGGTGCGCCATGTCGGCAAACATGGAGGCGGTGGCCACCACGAGGGGCTTTTTCGTTTGGGCAGATGCGCTTGCGCAAAAGAGCAGGCAAAGGAGTGCCGACCAGAGCTTCATGCGGGCAGTTTTTGTACGAAAAGATTGTGCGTCACCTTGCTGGACAGCAGTACCTCGCGCTCGTCGGGCAGCCGCACCTTCATCGAGTCGTCGAAGTCGAAGCGCTCGACCACCTGGAGTCGGGTGCCCAGCACCAGCGCCAGCTTGTCGAGAAATTGCAGGAAAGAGGGGGCGTGCTCGGCTACACCCACGATGACGCCTTGCTGCCCTTCCGCCAGCTTGCACAGCAGGGTCTGCTGCCTTTCGGCAAATTGTCCCTCCGCGTCGGGGATGGGGTCGCCATGCGGATCGAAGCGCGGCCGTCCGAGAAACTCGTCGAGGCGCTCGACCAGCTCGGGTGAGCGGATGTGTTCGAGCTGCTCGGCGATGTCGTGCACCTTGTCCCACCCAAAGCCCAGCTTGTCCACCAGAAAGACCTCCCAGAGCCGGTGCTTGCGCACCAGATGGGTGGCCAGGCGCATGCCCTCGTCCGTGAGCGACACGCCCTTGTAACGCTCGTAGTGGATCAGGCCTTTGTCGGCCAGGCGCTTCAGCATGTCGGTCACCGATGCCGCGGCCGTCTGCATCTGCTCGGCAATGGCGGTGGTGGCAGCCGGCCGGTCGGTGTTTTCCGTGAGTTTGTAGATCGCCTTCAGGTAGTTTTCTTCCGCGATGCTGAGGCGAGCGGTGGACTCCTGCTTTTTCATGCAGCAAAAATACTAAGGCTAAAACTATTTTTCGATTTGTCTAAAATCTCGTGTGGCGAAATTCATTTCGCCTGCCAGACGTTTGCGCACCCTTCAGGGGTTGGTAAACGTCTGGCCCATTTCCAAAGCTCATCGGGGCTTCTGTTGAAGCTGTGCTTTTGCATGGACGAGATAAATCTCGTCCTACG
>CAYNYN010000108.1:0-5673 GCA_964401445.1 uncultured Saprospiraceae bacterium
ACGTTCGTCTCCATGTCTTTGCGCGAGGCATCGAGGAACCGGTTTGCCCGGTTTGACCGATTCAACCGCTTTCACCAAACCCAGTGGAACTCTGTGGGTACTCTGTGAAACTCTGTGGTAGAAAAAATGCGTCTGAAAGCTGCTGTTTTTCAAAAAGGAAAACCGATTGTCCCGGTTTCACCGATTCACCCGATTTCACCTGAAAAGGAAAGCGTTGCGGCCCCGATTCCCGGAACCAGGCGTTGCGCACGACCAACCCATCACACTTCCGCAAACTGCAGCTCGTAGAGCCGCCGGTAGTAGCCTTTTTCCAGCTTGAGCAGCTCGTCGTGCGAGCCGAACTCGACCACCTCGCCCCGGTGCAGCACGAGGATGTTGTCGGCGTGGCGGATGGTGGACAGGCGGTGGGCGATGACGATGCTGGTGCGCTTTTCGATGAGCCGCTCGATGGCGTACTGAATGATGGCCTCCGACTCGGGGTCGATGCTGCTGGTGGCCTCGTCGAGGATGAGGATCTCGGGATCGAACACGAGGGCCCGCACGAAGCTGATGAGCTGCCGCTGTCCCATGGAGAGAGTGGCCCCGCGTTCCATCACCTCGTAGTCGTAGCCGCCCGGCAGGCGCATGATGAAGTCGTGTGCCCCGATCATTTTGGCGGCAGCCACCACCTGCTCCTCGCTGATGGATGGATCGAGCAGCGTGATGTTTTCCATCACGGTGCCGGAAAAGAGGAACACGTCCTGCAGGACGACCCCGATATGGCGGCGCAGGGCAAACAGGTCGTAGTCGCGCACGTCCTTGCCGTCGATGAGGATGCGGCCTTTCTGGATCTCGTAAAAGCGGTTGAGCAGGTTGATGATGGTCGTCTTCCCCGAGCCGGTGGCGCCGACGATGGCCATGGTCTGGCCCGGCTCGATGTGGAAGGACACGTCGCGCAGGACCCACTCTTCGTCCACATAGGCAAACCACACGTGCTCGAAATCGACCTCGCCGCGCAGGCTGGCCGGCTGCAGCTTGCCCTCGTTGGGCATGTGCTCCTGCCGGTCGAGCAGCTTGAAGACGCGCTCGGCCGCCACCAGGCCCATTTGCAGCTGGTTGAAGCGATCGGCCAGCATGCGCATGGGGCGGAACAGCATGTTGAGGTAGAGCGGGAAGGCGACCAGTGCACCCAGCGTCACGTCGGCGCTCAGCACGCCGCGCGCCCCCCACCACACCATCAGGCCCAGCGAGGCCGCACTGATGATCTCGACGACGGGAAAGAAGATGGCATAGTAGAGGATGGAGTCGAGGTTGGCCTGCGTGTAGTCGCGGTTGATGCGCCGGAACTTTTGCATCTCCTGCGCTTCGGCATTGAAGATCTGGATGATGCGCATGCCGCTGATGCGCTCCTGCAAAAAGGCGTTCATGCGGGCGATCTGGTTGCGCACCTTCTGATAGGCCACCTTCACCTTTTCCTTGAAAATCCAGGTGGCCAGCAGCAGCAGCGGCATGGTGGTCAGGCAGATGAGCGTCAGCTTCAAGCTCGTCCAGAGCATGACGGCCAGCACGGTCACCAGCGTGAGCAGGTCGGCCACGATGGTGATGGCACCTTGCGAGAAGACCGTATTGAGCGTCTCGATGTCGTTGATGGTGCGCGTGGTGGTGGTGCCGATGGGCGTGCGGTCGAAGTAGCTGAGCCGCAGGTGCACCACGTGGTTGAACACGCGCACGCGCAGGTCGCGCACCACCATCTGCCCCAGCCATCGGGTGCTGAAGATGAAGAAATAGCGCAGCACGGCTTCGAGTACCAACACGCCGATGAGCACCAGCACCATGCGCGTCAGGCCCGGAATGTCGAAGGTGAAAATGTACTGATCCACGAGGTGCTGGATGAGCCAGGGGCGCGCCGTAGCCACGGGCGCCAGCACCACGGCCAGCAAGGCCGTAGCGATGAAAATGGCGCGATACGGGCGGGCCAGCGCCAGCACGCGGCCGAGCAGTTGGAAGTCGATTTTGTTGGAAGATGGATTCGACATGTTGGCGGCAATGGGGGTACCACAATCGGGTTCGGCGGCAAAGATACACGCAAAACGCTGGCGCTATTTCTTTTGCCGAAAGGCAAATCCTGCCAGCTATTTTTGCGGCAGCAAAAACGCTCGAAATGAAGATACTCGTCACAGGCGCTACGGGTTACATCGGCACCCGCATCTGCGAAGCGCTGGCCGCCCAGGGGCACGAGGTGCACGCACTGTACCGTTCCGAAGCCAAGGCGGCCCCGCTCCAGGGCAAGGAAGGCATTCACCTGTTCAAGGGCGACATCCTGGACCGCGACAGCATTCGCAAGGCCGTGCGCGGCACCGATGCGGTGATCCACGTGGCGGCTTTCGCCAAACCCTGGGCGCCCGACCGCCAGCTGTTCTACCGCATCAACGTGGAGGGCGCGCGCATCGTGTTCGAGGAGGCGCACCGCGCCGACGCCGGCCGGGTCGTCTTCACCAGCACCGCCGGCACCATCAGCCCTTCCGAAAACGGCCGCCCCTCCGATGAACGCACGCCGCGCCGCCTGCCCCACTTCACCGACTACGAAGCCTCGAAAGCCGAAGCCGAAGCGCTGGCGCGAAAGATGACCGAAGAGACGGGCCTGGAGATCGTCATCGTCAACCCCACCCGCGTCTATGGGCCGGGCCTGCTGAGCGACTCCAACGGCGTGACGCGCATGGTCAAGCTCTACCTCGAGGGCAAGTTTCGCATCATCCCGGGCGACGGCACCAGCGTGGGCAACTACGTCTATATCGACGACGTGGTGCACGGCCACCTCGCTGCCCTCGACAAGGGACAGGCCGGCGAGCGCTACATCCTGGGCGGCGAAAACGCCTCGTTCAACGAGTTTTTCGACATCCTGGCCGAGGTGACGGGGCGCAAGCACCGCATGATCCGGCTGCCCATCCCGGTGATGAGCCTGGCGGCCCATGCCATGCACCTGCGCGCCGAGTGGTTCGGCACGCCCCCCCTCATCACGCCTCCCTGGGTGAAGAAATACCTCTACAACTGGCACCTGAGCACCGAACGCATGGAAAAAGAGCTGGGCGTGTCCCCCACCCCGCTCCGCCCCGGCCTGCAACGCACGGTCGAGTGGCTGCAAAAAAATCAGGGATGAAGCCGCGCGGCTCCATCCCTGCAGGTCAGGCAGATAATGCCTGATCGTCTCGTAGGTGTGTCGTCAGTTGCTCAGCACGCGAAACTCGGTGCGGCGGTTTTGCCTGTGCTCTTCCTCCGTACAGGGCACGCCATCGTCGCACTTGTTCACCAGGCGCGTCTCGCCGTAGCCCTTGGCCACCAGGCGGTCGCGGCTGATGCCGCGGCTGACGAGGTAGTTCACCACGGCCTCGGCACGGCGCTGCGACAGGGCCAGGTTGGCCTCATCCGAACCGCGCGAGTCGGTATGCGAAGCGATCTCGATGCGGATGTAGGGCTTGGCGCGCATCAGGGCGAGCAGCTTCTCGTCGATCACCTTCTTGGCTTCGGGCGTCAGGGTAGCACTGCCAAACTCCCAGAAGATGGGCAGGATGTTGTAGTCCACCAGCTCGCAATCGATCTCTTCCCACACTTCCAGGCCGCCCTTTTCCTTCAGCACCTGGATCTTCTCCGTCACATACTCGGCAGGGATGGTCTTTTCCTCGACCGTCTCGTCCTTGACCAGCACGCGCTTGGTGATGGTCGTGTACTCGGCGGGGATCTCCACCTCTTCGACCCAGGCATCCTTCACGATGACCTGCTTCTCGATGGTAATGGTCTTGCCGCCTTTCTTCTCGGCGGTGGTGTAGGCATCGTTGTTCAGCAGCTTGATGGGAATCGTACGGTACTGGGCCGGATACTCCACGTAGCACAGGACCATGCAGTCGCGCGGGTCGTCAGACTTGCAATTCTCGTAGTTGCCCTGAAACTCGAAGCGGGCAGTGGCCGGGGCGATCTCGATGACCTGGCTCGAGTCGCGGAAAGTGGCGGGATGCACCGTCAGTGCGTTGTAGGGATCCTCGATCTGGATGGTCTCCGTCACGGTCTTGAACTCGGCCGGGTGGTAGATGTACTTCTTCGTGGCCGGCTTGATCATGATTTTCTCTTCCACTTCCTTGTACTCGGCAGGTACCACGGTCAGCTCCTTGTAGGCAGGCCGCACCATGACCGAAATCTCTTTCTCTTCCCACACGTCAGGGGTGATACAGCGCACGTAGCACTTGCCGGGCTCGGGATTGGGGGGCAGGGTGGATTCCTGGGCATTGGCCGTTTGAATGCCTGCCACGGCCAGCAGAATGCATACAGCAGAAACCCATTTCAGTTGGACCATTTTCGTATTGTTTTTTAATGAAGAAATTACACGTCTGTTAATACGGCAAAGGCGTTGAAATGTCACGCGATGCTAAAAATATATTGAATTTCTCACGTCACATTTCGGCGATTTTCATACGTCCACGCAATTTTCATACCACCAAAGCCAGTCCTGCTCATACATCCCGACCCTCGTGATGGCCAGGCCATGCATTTCGTTTCTCCCCCGGCCCGGCCCCCCAGGCCAGAGAGGGGCTCATTCGGAAGGCGCATTGCAGAGCAGCGGCACCAATTGGGCCACGAGCGGGTTTTGCACGTGGCGCAGCACTGCTTTGAAGTCTTCGCAGGCCTCTTCCTTGCGATCCATGTTCATCAGCGCCTGGCCGCGCACGTAGCGGTATTCGGCATCTTCCGGGAATAGCGCCACGGCCTCGTTGATTTTCGCCAGGCCTTCCTCCTTCTTGCCTTCGTTGAACAGGGCACTGCCTTCTTCGATGAGCCGTTCCGCTTTCGCAAAATTGGCGCGCACCTCGGCGCAGCCTTCACCCGGCGGCAGGAAGGTCACGCTGACGTCGTAGGCAGCCGGCACGGGCCTGCCATTGCGCGTGGCGGGCTTCCACTTGCCCGTCGTCTCCGAAGCAGCCACGATGGCCTCCCACCAGAAAGCCAGCCCCAGGCCCGAATAGTCCTGTATGTCGATCACGCGCACCCAGCCCTCGGGGGGTACCAGCAGCTTCAGGTCCATCTTGCCCACCAGGCAACTGTCGGCCCAGGCCTCGGGATACTTCAGCCTTTCGGCAAAAAAGGCCGCCAGCGCCTCGGGCCCTCCATCGAAAGCCAGGGTGTCGTCGAACACCACCCAGACCGTATCGCTGCCGATCGTCACGAACTCGGGCGGGTCCTCGAGGCGGAAGCGCACCGGCAACGTATAGCGCACGCGCACGGGCCGGCCATCGAGCTTGCCGGGCACCCACCGCAGGTCGGAATCGATCATGGCATTGACGATGCGCAGGGCCTCGGCCCCACAGCCGCCGCCGATGTCTTTCTCCAGCTTCACGTTCGTCAGCCGGCCGTCGGGCTCCACGATGAACGAGAGCACCACCGTCCCTTCGATGCCCTTTTCGCGGGCCTCGAACGGATACACGATGTTTTGCGCCATGAAGCGCAACAGCATCTCCTCGGCACAGCGGGTCTTGGCTTCCGCCGTAGTGTCCAGATCCTCGCAGGCAGGGAAACGCGGTGGCTCGTCCACCGAGATGTACACGGTCGTATCGGCCGAGGGGGCCGCAGTATCCTGCGCCACGAGGGGCAGGCTCCACACACACAGACTCAACAACCACAGGATGCTATTCGCACGCATATTTCGAT
>CAYNYN010000108.1:5773-10345 GCA_964401445.1 uncultured Saprospiraceae bacterium
CCGAGCCAGCGCTCCAGCGTCTCCACGAGCTTCTGGCGCTCGGCCTCGCTCATGTTGCGGATGCGGCAGGTGCGGTGGTCCTTCCCTTCGAGGATGAACCACACGCTGTCCACCTTGTCCGATTCGGGCACGCGCGTGGCCGACCAGGTGTCGATGCCTCCGTAGAGGTAGATGAAGCGGTCGCCGTGCTCGGCCAGCCAGTCGTACACCTCGTGTACCAGCGTGCCGTCGAAGGTGACCTTCATCTTGCCGGGCACGAAAGCCGCATGCGGATGCGGATGCACGGGCAGGGCCTTGAGCCAGCGGGCAAAGGGCTCCGTCTTGTAGCCGTAGTAGCCCATCTGGGTGGCTGCCTGGTAGTAGTGCGAGGCATAGGCCTCGATGTCGCGGTCGGAATAGAAGGCGATGCCCACCACGTCCATCAGGTGCTTGAGGTCGTCTTCCAGCTTGCTGCCGTCGGGAATGTCGGCACAGTCGAAGCCCCACTGCCAGAATGAGAACGGATATTCGAGCACGGCGTACTCGAAAGCCTCTTCGAGCGTCAGGTAGGTGAACTCGAGGTTGGCGCCGAGGGCATACCAGCGCAGCAGCGGCAGCACCTTGTCGCGGTTTTTGAGCAGGCGCACCTGCAGGTCGAAGATCTTCTTGCGACATGCATCGCTGCCGATGGTGTCGAGGAAGTCGTAGATGCGCGTGTCCTCGTACTCGAGGTTGAGCGGCGCCACGTAGGGGATGCTCACGTCCACGTCGTCGGGATAGAAGTAGCGGTAAAAGATGGTCGTCTGGCCGCCCTTGCTGATGCCCGTGCTCACCCACTTGCCCGAGTAGAGCTGGCCGAACAGCTCGCGGATGTGATGCAGATCGGCCGTGGCCTGCTCGAGCGTCAGGTAGGTGTAGTCGAGCGAGTCGGGCACCGAGGCGCCGAAGTAGCGGTGCTCGACGTCGAGCTGGTTGGCCTGCAGCAGCTCGGTGGGCTCGTAGATGCGGTTTTGCGAGCGGTTGTAGCCTTCGGTCACGATCACGGTAGGGCGATCGAAACCGCGATGGCTCAGAAACACGCGCTGGTAGAACCAGCCCTTCGAGGGGTCGTTGTGGTCCACCGGCTGGCGGATGCGCAGCTCATAGGCTTCGGCAAAGCCCTCGGGCGCTTCGATGCGCTGGAAGGTCACGTCGGGCAGGTCGTACAGCCGCTGCTCGAGCGACTGACCCAGTGCCACCAGTCCGCCGGCCAGCAGGTAGCAGAGCAACAGGATTCGTTTCATTTTCTCCGGATTTTGTTTGCGGGGGCCGAAAGTTGGGGCTTTTTTGCGAAAGCACCACCAAGCCTGATCTGTAAACCTCCAGCCATGCGCACCGTCGTCCGCCTGTACCTGGTCCAGGGCCTGACTGCCGCGGCAGGGGTGGCCTGGTACGTGATGGTGGCCCACCATTTCGGCACCGATGCGGCCTTCGAGCGGTGGGTACTGGCACTGGCGATCGTCCATCTGGGAGTGGCGCTGCTCCAGCCCGAGCAGGTCTATCCCAACCTGTTGCCGCTATGGCACCGCCTTTCGGCAAATGCCTCCCGCAGCCATGCCGATGCCCTGTTCAGCGCCCTGTGCAATGGCTGGATGCTGGCAGCCACGGTGCTCGTCGGCCTGGGCCTGGCGAGTCTCGCCATCGGATGGTGGACCCTCTGGCCGGCCACCCGCCACCCTGACTTTCCCCTGTTCTTCGGCCTGCTGCTCCTCTCCCTGCCCCTGCAGGTGCTCCTGATGCTGTGGCAAGGGTACGGCTATACGCGGGGGCATTTTGCCGCATTCGAGCTGGGGGGACTGCTGCAGACCGCAGCGCAGCTCATCGTCTTTCCCTGGATCAGTGGCCGGGACGAATGGGCCTTGTTGGCCGTCTGGTGGCTCGGCCTGCTGGTGCGGGCAGGCTGGTATCTGACCGAGCTGCGCCGGCTGGGGTATCGCCACCGCTGGATTTTGCCTTTCGGCAAAAACGGCCCTGCGGAAAGCCGCCACCTCTTGCATCAGATGGCGCCGGCATGGCCCTGGGCAGCAGCACGCCAGGCAGGAAAATCGGTCCTCAAGGCGGCCCTGGCCACCTGGCCGCCCGGCACGCTGGCGCTGTATGCCTACGTCGAGCGGCTCATGGAGCGCATCCATCACCTGGCGGGCAACGCCCTCGTCAGCGTGTTCTTCACCCGCTATGCCGCTGCACCCGATGCCGAACGTCGGCGGCTGCTGCGTCGCTATGCTTGGGCTCTGGCCGGCCTCACCCTCGTGCTTGCGATCGCGCTGTGGGCGGCCGGGATTCCTTTGCTGTCGCTGTTGTGGCCGGCACGCATGCGAGCCCTGGCCAGCGGCGACGGCCTGATGCTGTGGCGCGCCTTTGCCCTGGCCTTGCCGCTCGTGGCCATGGAATGGCTGTGGCGCAAGGTGCTGTTCACCCATGGGCTGGCCGGCCCCTGGTACCGCTGGCAGACGGCAGGCGGCCTGGTGCTGGCACTGTTCGCCGCCGCGCTGTTGTTCGCCCCGGGCAGGCCGTGGTGGCTGTGGAGCTACGTGCTGCTCTCGGCGCTCGTGCCGCTGCTCACGGGCTGGTTGGTGTGGCGGGTGCACCGCAGCAACCCGACTTCCCGCCGCTGACGGATCACGCGCCGGTTTCTTTGGGCGGGCACCACATCCGCCACACGATGACCAGGGCCGCCAGCGCCGTCAGCGCCGCTACCACCCAAATGGCCAGCTCGAGGCTCCACCAGTCGGCCAGCACCCCTGCCAGCAACGCGCCGATGGCATAGCCCAGATCGCGCCACAAACGGAACACCCCGATGCTCGCCGCCCGATCGAACGGATGCGTGAAATCGGCTACCGACGCCAGCATGACCGGATACACCATGGCGGTGCCCCACCCCAGCAAGGCAGCCAGCACCACGAACATCCAATATTCGCCGGCCAGCGGAAACAGGGCCAGCGCCAGCGTTTGCACCAGCATGCCCGTGGTCAGCAGGTCCTTTTTGCAGAAGCGGTCAGCCATATGGCCCGTGTAGAGCTGCCCGACGCCCCACACGGCAGGATAGACCCCCGCCACCAGCCCGATCTGGGACAGCGTCAGCCCTTTTTGCGCAAGCAAAATGGGAAACAGGCCCCAGGCCAGCGCATCGTTCAGGTTGTTCACCAGCCCGGTAAAGGTGACGGCCGACAGGGCCGGATGCCGCAGGGTGGTATCAAAAAAAATATGCCCCAGTCGCGGCTGACGGGCATGGACGGCCTCCAGAGCGGCATGGCCGCGCGTATCCTCGACCAGCCACCACGACAATGCCAGGCCGAGCAAGGCCACCCCCAGCCCCAGCACGAAGGGCCACGGGCGCACGCCCCACTCCGCCGCCACCCAGCCCGTCACGAAAGCCATGAGGGCCACGGCCAGATAGCCGGCAAACTCATTGAAGCCCATGGCCAGCCCGCGCCGCTTCTCGCCCACCAGATCGATCTTCATCACCACCGTGGTGGACCACGCCAGGCCCTGGTTGACGCCCAGCAGCACGTTGGCCACCACCACCCAGCCCCACGAAGGCGCCCACATCAGCAGCAAGGGTACCGGCAAGCCAAACAGCCAGCCGAGGATCAACAACCGCTTGCGTCCCATGCGGTTGGCCCACCTGCCGGCAAAATAGTTGGCCAGCGCCTTCACGATGCCAAAGGCGATGATGAACGAAAAAATGGCGGTACGCGACGCGATGCCAAATTCCGCTTCGGCCAGCCGGGGCAGGATCGTCCGTTCCATGCCCACCATCGCGCCCACGAAGCCGTTGATCAGCACCAATAGCGCAAACTGACGGGCGTTGGCGCGCAGGCCAAGTACCGGTTCGTCTTTTCCTTCCATCCGTTCGTCGTTTTTGTCCAGTCGGGCCAACGCTTTTCCCCACGACCCAATTAAATTCGCACGCAAGCGAACCTGAACCGCAGGGCTGGGCCAAATATTCAAGATTTTTCTTGAATTACGGTCCGCCCGCGGCCAAAAAATCCAGATGAAAAACAGTCGCGCATTCAAGGATCAAGCATATGGCGCCATGGCCCGCCTGGTCAAGGCGCTGGCCAATCCCATCCGGCTGGAGATGATCGACCTGCTGCGCAACGGCGAAAAGTCGGTGGAAGAGATCGCCCGGGCCACGGGCACTTCGGTAGCCAATGCCTCGCAGCACCTCCAGATCCTGAAGAAGCTGAACCTGGTGCACAGCCGGAAAGAAGGCACCTTCGCCTACTATTCCCTCGCCAATCCGGAAGTAGGCGCGCTCTGGCAGCTGTTGCTGAAGCTTTCCTACCAGCACGTGCCCGAGCTGCACGAGCTGGTGCAAAACAAGCGCAAAAGGTTGCCCCACTTCGACGGCCCGCCCGATTCCGATCGATTCTACCTGCTCGACGTGCGTCCGGCTGCCGAATTCCGGCACCACCACCTGGAAGGCGCGCACAACATCCCCTTCGACGAACTCACACAAAGACTTTCGGAAATTCCGCGCGACAAGCCCGTGCTGGCCTATTGCCGGGGCCCCTTCTGCACCTGGGCCGACAAGGCCGTGCGCATTTTGCG
>CAYNYN010000109.1:0-10318 GCA_964401445.1 uncultured Saprospiraceae bacterium
CGTAAAAACCGTCAGAAAAAATTCAGGCACCATCGGCGGGTCGAACAGCCCGCTACCCGTACTTTGGCACCGTCCCTGACCAAACACCACAGCCATGCACGTACACATCGTGGGCGGAGGCATCATCGGTCTGGCCTCGGCCCTTTACCTTCGACGCGAAGGCCTGGAAGTGACGGTGATCGAGCGCGGCCAGCTCGACGACAACTGCTCTTTTGGCAATGCCGGCCTGGTGGCGCCCAGCCACTTCGTGCCGCTGGCTTCGCCCGGCGTCATCAGCAAGGGCCTGCGCTGGATGCTGTCGTCCAAAAGTCCGTTCTACATCCACCCCCGCCTCGACTTCGAGCTGATCCGATGGCTCTGGCTCTTCTTCCGGTCGAGCCGCTCGCCCCGCGTCGAAGAAGCCATGCCGCTGCTGCGCGATTTCAACATGATGAGCAAGGAGCTGTATGCCGAGCTGGCCGCGCTGCCGGGGATGGACTTCGGCTTCGAGGCGCGCGGCCTGCTGATGGTGTACAACACGCCAAAAGGCGAAGCCGGCGAGCTGGCGCTGGCCGAGACGGCGCGGCGCCTGGGGCTCGAGGTGGAGGTATGGGATCGCGACCGCACCGCTGCCGCAGCGGGGCCCCTGGGCGAAGCGGTGCGCGGCGCCGTGTACTACGCCGACGATGCCCATCTCTATCCTTCGCGGCTGATGCCGCAGCTGCGCCGCCACCTCGAGCAGCAGGGCGTGCACTTCCTGCTGGGCCACGAGGTGAGAGGCTTCGAGCGCTCGGGCGACCGCGTGCGTCGCCTGACGACGGCCTCGGGCGAAACGATCGAGGTGGAAGAGGTGGTGGTGGCCGCCGGCGCATGGACGGGGCGCCTGCTGCGCTCGCTGGGCGTGCGCCTGCCCATGCAGGGGGCCAAGGGCTACAGCGTCACGCTCACGCGCCCGCCGCAGCGCCCGTCGCTGCCGCTCATCCTCACCGAGGCCAAGGTGGCCATCACGCCCATGGGCGACGACCTGCGCATCGGCGGCACGCTCGAGCTGGCAGGCTTCGACGACCGCATCAACGGGCCGCGCGTCGAGGGCGTCGTGGAGTCCATCCGGCCCTACCTGCCCGAGCTGCCCCTGCCCGAGCTCGGCAAGGACGAGGTGTGGCGTGGCTTCCGGCCCTGCACGCCCGACGGGCTGCCCTACCTGGGCCGCCTCGAGGCGGCGTCCAACGTGACCGTGGCGGCAGGTCATGCCATGGTGGGGCTCAGCCTCGGCGCCGCCACGGGCAAGCTGGTCAGCGAAATCGTCACGGGGCAGCAGCCCTCCTTGCCGCTCGACATGTTCCGGCCCGAGCGGTTCGGGTGAGCCGGATGACCGCCCCGACCTTCCGCGCGCGGCCCGCGTGCTTCAACATTCCTACAAAATCTTTACGCTGAAAGTCAATATCTTCGTCAGCGACGGTTGCTCATCGTCGTTCCGCTCCATTTCGCATCAAAAGAGATCACCATGGCTGTATTCACCCTCAACGTCAACGGCAAGCGCTACGAGGTGGACGTCGATCCCGCCACGCCCATCCTGTGGGTGTTGCGCGACCACCTCAACCTGGTGGGCACCAAGTACGGGTGCGGCATGGCGCAATGTGGCGCCTGCACCATCCACCTCGACGACGTGGCCGTACGTTCGTGCATGTTGCCCGTGTCGCAGGTAGGCAATCGCCGCATCACTACCATCGAAGGCCTTTCGGAAAACGGCGACCATCCGCTGCAGCGCGCCTGGCTGGAGCACGACGTGCCTCAGTGCGGCTATTGCCAGGCCGGCCAGATCATGAATGCCGCGGCGCTGCTCAAGGCCAACCCCAACCCCACCGACGAAGAGATCGAGGCGGCCATGCACGGCAACCTGTGTCGTTGCGGCACCTACACCCGCATCAAGGCCGCCATCAAGTCGGTCGTCAAGGGTTGACGGTATTACAGCGACCATGGACGATGGACAATGGACGATAGACACACAAGTCGTGTCCATTAACTCGGTGTTAGTCAACTTTAAACACTAAACTTTAAACCTTAAACTAAAACCCTCAACCCTCATTGAACTCATCCCTCAAAACGCAAGCTATGACGATCGTCAAGACGAAATATGGCCGCCGTTCCTTTATCAAGACCACGGTGCTGGCCGGCGGCGGCATGCTGCTGGGCTTCAGCTGGCTGGCCGGGTGCAAGCCTGCCGGCAGCCAGGGTGAAGCGGCGCTCGAGCTGCCCGACGAGTGGTTCGAGATCAACGGCTTCATCAAGATCGGCGACAACGGCGTGGTGACCATCATGTCGCCCAACCCCGAGATCGGGCAGAACGTCAAGACCTCGATGCCCATGATCGTGGCCGAGGAGCTCGACGTAGACTGGGCCAAAGTAGTGGTCGAGCAGGCGCCGCTCAACACCGAGATTTTCACGCGCCAGCTGGCCGGCGGCAGCCAGTCCATCCGGCAGGGGTGGCACAGTCTGCGCATGGCTGGCGCCACGGCGCGCCACATGCTGCGCCAGGCCGCGGCCGATGCCTGGGGCGTGCCCTTCGAGGAGGTGACCACCGAGCTGGGCGTGCTGCGGCACGCGCCCAGCGGGCGCTCGGCCCACTACGGCGAGTTTGCCTCGGCCGCGGCTCAGCTGCCCGTGCCCGAAGAGGTACAGCTCAAGGACCCGAAGGACTTCCGCATCATCGGCACCTCGCGCAAGAACGTGGACGGCAAGAAGATCGTCACGGGGCAGCCCCTCTTCGGGCTCGACTATCGGCGCGACGGCATGCTCATCGCCATGGCGGTGCACGCCCCCGCCTTCGGCATGAAACTCAAGTCGGTGGACGACCGCGCGGCGCGCAGCATGCCCGGCATCGTGGACGTGTTCACCATCAAGACGTACGCCGACGACTACGAGCGGCAGTGGTGCGACACCGACGCCTTCAACGAGAAGGTGGTGGTGGTCGGACGCAGCACCTGGGAGGTGATGCAGGCCCGCAAGGCCCTGCGCATCGAGTGGGAGCCGGCGGCTCCGCTCGAGAGCACCGATGGCCATCGCGCCGTCATGGAAGAGCTGGCCCGCCGCAAGGCGCGCGTGGTGCGCCGCGACGGCAATCCCGAGGCCATGTTTGCGAAAGCGGCCCGCATCATCGAGCGCACCTATACGGCCCCCTTCCTCGCGCACAACACCATGGAGCCGATGAACTTCTTCGCGCACGTCACCGACGAGCGCGCCGAGCTGGTGGGCCCCACCCAGACGCCCGAGTTCATGGAGAAGAGCCTGGCGGCGCGCCTGGGTCTGCCGCTCGAAAAGATCGACATCCAGATGACGCGGCAGGGCGGCGGCTTCGGGCGCCGGCTCTACGGCCACTTCATGGTGGAGGCGGCGCTCATCTCGAAGCAGGTGCAGGCGCCCGTCAAGCTCATCTACACGCGCGAAGACGACATGACCTTCGGCAACTACCGGCCCGCCTACCACGCCACCTACCGCGCCGCCCTCGACGAGGACGGCAACCTGCTGGCATTTCACGTGCGCGCCGGCGGCATCCCCGAGAGTCCGCTTTTCCCCAACCGCTTCCCCGCCGGCGCCGTGGACCACTACCTGGCCGAAGCGTGGTCGGCCGAGTCGAGCATCTCGGTGGGTGCCTGGCGCGCGCCCCGGTCCAACTTCATCGCAGGGGCCGAGCAGGCCTTCCTCGACGAGCTGGCCGAAGCCATGGGCAAGGATCCCATCGAGTTGCGGCTCGAGCTGCTCGAGCGGGCCCGCACCAACCCCGTGGGCGAAGAGAACGACTACGATCCCGAGCGCTACGCGGGCGTGCTGAAGCTGGTGCGCGAAAAATCGGGCTGGGGTCAGCCCGTGCCCCAGGGCGTGGGGCGCGGCGTGGCGGCCTATTACTGCCACAACTCCTACGTGGCCCAGGTGCTCGACCTGCGCGTGGTGGAGGGGCAGCCCGTCATCGACAAGGTGTGCTGCGCCGTGGACTGCGGCATCGTGGTCAACCCCGACGCCGCAACCAACATGGTGGAGGGCGGCACCGTGGACGGCATCGGCCATGCGCTCTACAGCGAACTCACCTTCACGAGGGGCGCGCCCGACCAGACGAACTTCGACCGCTATCGCCTCATCCGGCACGGCGAGGCGCCCAAGGCCATCGAGGTGCACTTCGTGGAGAGCGACGAGCACCCCACGGGCCTGGGCGAGCCGCCGCTGCCGCCCGTGATGGGCGCCCTGGCCAACGCCATCTATCGCGCCACGGGCAAGCGCGTCTATCACCAGCCGTTCATCAAGGAGCTGCGGGGCCAGATGCTTGGTTGAGCCGCCACGTGCCGGCGGCATTTGCGCAAGCGGGCTTCTCCGGGCATCCGGAGGTGCCCGCTTGTGTGCTTTCGGGCCGCGTTTTTGCGTGCTGACCAGGCCTTGCTTCCCGTTCGGAAAAGAAGAGTCGGGCCGGCGGCAGCATCCGGATTATCTTTCTGGGGTAAAAACCCCGCTTATGCAAACAGGTATCATTTGCCGGAAGGCGCTCTGCTCGAGCCTGCTGCTCGTCGTCCTTTCGGCCTGGGCGTGGCCACCCGCTTCGGTGCGCCACGTGTTCGCCACCGAGACGGGGCGGGTGCACTTCCGTTCGGCTGCCCCGCTGGAACTGATCGAGGCATGGTCGAACCAGTTGCGTGGCGTGATCGACGTGGAGAAGCGCACTTTTGCCTTTGCGGTGGATATACGTACGTTCGAAGGGTTCAACAGTGCCCTGCAGCGCGAGCACTTCAACGAGAACTACATGGAGTCGAACCGCTTCCCGCGCGCCACCTTTACGGGCAAGATCATCGAACAGGTCGATCTGAGCCAGGAAGGCGAATGGGTGGTGCGTGCCAAGGGCAAGCTCGTCATCCATGGTGTAGAGCAGGAACGCATCATCCGCAGTCGCGTCGTGCGGCGCGGCGACGAGCTGGAGGTCAGCAGCTTCTTTACGGTGCTCCTCGCCGAACACGACATCGAGGTGCCGAAAATCGTCAATCAGAAAATCGCTTCCGAAATCGAGGTGCGCGTCGATGCCGTGCTGCGCGAGCAATCGCTTTGATCGGGACAAATCAGCGTCATGAGGCCAGCTTCTCGAGTTTTTTCGGGTGTGCGTGCTGCCGCCAAATGCCAGGCGGGTGCGGACCACAGGCGCCGTGCGGCGATGCGGTACCTGTGGGCCGTGGCCATGTGTCTGTGGGCGCTCGGCGCCGGGGCGCAAACGCTGCATTTCACGGTGCACGCCCTGCGCGGCACGGCCGGCGAAGCCGCCACCTGCCTGTATGAAGACCGGGCAGGCGGCATCTGGCTGGGCACGCGCGATGGCCTGCTCTTCTACGATGGCATCGAAACAGAGCGTTTTGCGAAAGCGGACAGCACGAGCAACCACGTCCGTGCGGTATTCGAGGATCGCGAGGGCACCTTGTGGGTCGGCTACGACGACGGCCACATCGGAAGGCTCGTGGCCGGCCGGATCGAGGCGTGGCAGCCCGAGGAAGGCACGCCCGCCGTGCCCGTGACGGGCATCGTACAGGACACATCCGGCCGCATGTGGTTTGCCACCTACGGCGAAGGGCTCTACTACCTGGACCACAACGGCCGGCTCTACCAGATCGGCGAGGAAGAGGGCATGCTGGGCCTCGACATCTACGATCTGGTAGCCGATGCCCATGGGCGGGTGTGGGCTGCCACCGATGGCGGCATCAACGTCTGCTCGGTGGCAGGAGGGCGCAAGCGCGTGCGTCAGCTCACCCGCAGCACGGGCCTGCCCGACGACATCATCCGCGTGCTGACGCGCGACACGGTCGAGGGCGTGGTGTGGGCCGGCGCCTACGAAGGCGGCATCGCCCGCATCGACGAAAGCAGCCTGCGGGTGCAGCCCGTGGATGGCTGGCAGGACTACGGCGTCATCACCTCGCTGGCCGTGTTCAGCGGCTACGACGTGTGGGTGGGCACCGAAGACGACGGGCTGTGGCGCTACGACCTGCAGGCAGGCCAGTGGCATCCGGCCACCTGCTCGCCCGCCATGCGCCGCACCAAAGTGTATGCGCTGCATCGCGATGGCGAAGGCAACCTGTGGGTGCTCAACAACACGCATGGGCTGTGCGTGGCCAACAGGCAGTTCGAGCTGGAGGAGGCCGAGCTGCAGCAGGTGCAGGCCGTATGGGCCGTCGACGACGATCACCTGTGGGTGGGCACGCGCGAGGGGCTGTTCGAGCTGTCGCGCGACACGGCAGGGCACCTGCGGCCCCGCCGCCATCGCGCGTCGGCCCCGCTCAACGTGATCAGCCTGTACGGCGATGCCCATGGCGTGCTGTGGGTGGGCACCTTCGGGCAGGGGCTCTACCTCTTCGATCCGGCCACGGGGCGCTGGCGCCACCTCACCGAGGCCGACGGCCTGACCAACGACGCCATCCTCGACATCGACGGCGTGAATGGCCACCTGTGGCTGGCCACGCTGGGCGGCGTCACCGAGATCGCACTGCAGGGCCGCCACCCCATGCGCGAGACCCGCTTCGAGGTGGTCAACTACAACTCGAAGGAGGGGCTGGGCGCCAATTTCGTCTATGACGTATTCATCGACAGCCGGGGCCGCACCTGGTTTGGCACCGATGGCATGGGCGTCGGCATGCGCGATACCAGCGGCCGGCTCACCACCTGGCGCGCGGTGCGCACGCCCGCGGGCGACACCCTGCCCCTGCGCACCGTCTATTCCATTGCCGAAGACCGGCAGGGGCGCATGTGGTTCTCGACGAGCCGATCGGGGCTCGTCGCCTTCGACGGGCAACACTTCCGGCAGGTGGCCGAGGCTGCTGCGGAAAGGCGGTCGGGCGTCAGCAGCATCATGACCGACCGCAACGGGCGCCTGCTCGTCGTGCATGCCGGCGGCATCGAGCTGCTCGACCCGCAGACGGGGCACGTGGCCGCCTACGACGCGGTGCTGGGCGACCTGCAGCTCGACCCCAACCTCAACGCCCTGGCTACCGACGGGCGCGGCCACATCTGGATTGCGGATGCGCGGCGGCTGGTGCGCTACACGGCCCTGCGCGAACGGGTGCGCTACGAGCCGTCGGTGCGGCTCACCGCCATTTCGGTGTTGCTGCAGCAGGTGCCGTTTGCGCAAGCGCATGCGTTCAGGGCCAACCAAAACCACATCGTCTTCGGCTATCGCGGACTGTGGTACACCAACCCGGCCGCCGTGCGCTACCGCTACCGCCTCGAGGGCTACGACCTGAACTGGATCCACACGAGCGACCGCCAGGCCACGTATTCCAATCTGCCTTCCGGCAAATACGTCTTTCGCGTGCAGGCCAGCCACAACGGCCGGTTCGAGGGTGCGCCCGAAGCGGCCTGGCATTTCGAGATCGCGCTGCCGCTGTGGCGTCGCCCCTGGTTCATCGCCCTCGCCCTGATTGCCGGTGTGGCCGGCGCGGTGTGGTACGTGCGGGCCCGCGACCGGCGCGTCCAGCGGCTCAACCTGCTCGAAAAGGAAAAGGTGGCCAGCCAGTTCGAGGCCCTCAAAAGCCAGATCAACCCCCATTTCCTCTTCAACAGCTTCAACACGCTCATCGCCCTCATCGAGGAAGAGCCCGACAAGGCGGTGCACTACGTCGAGAAGCTGTCCGATTTCTATCGGCTGTTGCTACAGTACCGGCATCGCGAGGTCATCTCGCTGCAGGAAGAGGTGGAGCTGTTGCAGCACTACAGCTACCTGCTGCAGCAGCGCTTCGGCGACAACTTCCGGCTCGACCTGCAGGTGAACGGCGAGGCGGGCTTCGTGCCACCGCTTGCCCTGCAGACGCTGGTGGAAAACGCCGTGAAGCACAACATCATCTCGAAGAGCAAGCCGCTCGAGGTGCGTATCTACTTCGAAAACAGGGAAACCATCGTCGTGGAGAACAACCTGCAGCCCAAGAGGTCGCCCGAGAAATCGACGGGCTTCGGCCTGCAGAGCCTGATGCGGCGTTACGAGATGATGCAGGCCGGCCGGGTGCGCATCGTGAAAGGCGAGGGCAAGTTTCGGGTGTTGTTGCCGCTCATCCTGCGCCGTGGCCAGGGCTGAAGCCAATTTTTTGTGAAAACGAAAAAAAAGCGAATCATGAGAGTTTTGATCGTCGAAGACGAACCTGCTGCCGCACGTCGCCTCGAGAAAATGCTGCGCGAAGTGGCACCCGATGCCGAAGTGGCGGAGGTGCTCGACAGCATCGAAGGCGTAGTGGCATGGTGGCAGACGCACGAGCCGCCCGACCTGGTGTTGCTCGATATCCACCTGGCCGACGGATCGAGCTTCGAGATATTCGATCAGGTAGCCGTAAGTGCTCCGGTGATATTCACTACCGCATACGATCAGTATGCCGTGGATGCCTTCCGCGTCAATGCCGTGGACTACCTGCTCAAACCCATCAAGCGCGAGGAGCTGCAGCGGGCCATCGAGCGCTACCGCCAGCAGACGGCCGCTGCACCGCTCGTGGACTACCGCGAGCTGGCCCGTGCCATGCGGGGTGAAGCCTATCCCCGCCGCTTCCTCATCCGCCGCGGCCAGACCATCAAGGTGGTGGGCATGGACGAGGTGGCCTATTTCTACACCGAAGACAAGATCACTTTTCTGACCACGAAGGAAGGCCGCCGCTACCCCATCGATTTTTCGCTCGAGAAGCTGGAGGAAATGCTGGATGGCGCCCGCTTTTTCCGCATCAACCGGCAGTTCATCATCAGTATCGACAGCATCAGGGAGATGTATGCCTACTCGAAGGCGCGCGTCAAGGTGGAGCTCGTGCCGCCCACCGACCACCAGACCATCGTCAGCACCGAGCGATCCCCCCACTTCAAGCGCTGGCTCAAGGGCATCGAATGAGGCGGATGTCAGGTTCAGCCATGCCTTTTTCCCGTTCGGGAAAATCGCACGCCTTGCAATACAATGCCTTGATTACCTTCGATCATGCCTTCGGCTTTCGAAGCCGGGCGCGTGCCTTTCCCCCAAAAGCCCGTTTTTCGAAAACAATCCCCACGTGCTGCCCATGCGTTCACTGCTACTCACACTCTCCGTGCTGGCGCTTCCCCTTTTGGCGAAAGCCCAGTGTACGGCCAGCTTCACCTTCGATGGTACGGACCTGACCATTCAGTTCACCGACCTGTCCACCTCGCAACCCGGCGACCCCATCGTGTCGTGGTTCTGGGACTTCGACGACGGTACCACCTCGACCGAGCAAAACCCGCTGCACACCTTCCCCGAGCCCGACAAGTACGACGTGGTGCTCACCATTACGACGGCTTCGGGCTGTACGGCCGAGATCGAGATCCGCATCGAGATCTGTACGCTGAACGTGAGCGTGACGGTGGGCGCCTGCGACAACAACGGCAACGTGCCGCTGACCATTACCGTCCAGGATATCTACGACAATGCCGATGAAGTGGACATCAGCGTGGATGGACAGCTCCTGCCCGGCAGCCCTTTCCAGATAAGCGCAGCCAACCCCGTCACCGTCAGCACCTCGGTGCCGGGCGACGGGCTGACGCATACCATCGTGGTGCAAAGCACCGATATCCCTACCTGCAACGAGACGGTGGACGTCACCGTGCCCGACTGCAACTCGAACTGCTTCCTGTCGGCCATAAACGTCCAGTTTGCCGGCGGCACCACGCAGACGGTCGAGGTGGGCACGGGAGGCAACAACGTGTTCACCCCTGCGCAGCTCACCATCACCATCGGCGACCTGGTGGAGTTCGTCTGGGTGGACGACGGCCACAGCACCACCAGCGATGCCACCAGCGGCCCCGACTCGTGGAACTCGGGCGTCATCGGGATCGGCAGCGTGTTTCCCGTTACCATCCACAACCCCGGGGTGCATCCCTACTATTGCATCCCGCACGGCGGGCCCGGGGGCGCAGGCATGGCAGGTACCATCATTGCCAACTGCCCTTCCGGAAACGACATCCAGGTGGAAATCACCTTCAATACCAGCGTGGCCGATCCGGCCGGCTTCGACCTCAAGATCGACGGCGTGACGCAGGCTGGCAGTCCTTTCCCGTACAACGGCACGGGGCCGCAGAGCGTCACGGCAACCATCGCCGGTGACGGGCAGACCCACACCATCGAAATCGTGGACGTGGCCGACCCCACCTGCATGGTGTCCACCACCTGGACGGCACCCAACTGCGGGGCGGCGCCCACCTGCCAGCTCTCGCTCACGGCCCAGGAAAACGGACCGTGCAGCGCCAACAACACGGTGCCCGTCGACGTGACGGTGACCGATATCAATGGCGGCGCCAGCGGCTTCAACTTGTTGGTGGACGGCGCGCAGGTGCCGGGCGGGCC